>JANWYZ010000060.1 GCA_025054895.1 bacterium
ACCGGGGGTTGATCCGGCTGTATACCTCAAAGCCAATGACCAATCCCGCCAACCCCGATAGCCAAATCACCCCTGTAGCAAGCACTTGGGAAGATCCTCTTCTCATCGGTGTCTACCTTCTGACCGCACGTGTGCAATTTGCCTAGTACACCAGTACAGGCTTTGTCGGCGCAAACATATAATACCCCCCGCCGGCAGATTGTGAGGGGCTCGGAGGTGCAACGGGTGCTTGCTTCATCTGATCCCATATCCACTCGCCAGCGTCCCAGACAAGGTCTCCTATCACAAGTCCGACGACTGCACCGATACCCGCACCTATCGAGCCGCCGATCAAAACTCCTGCACCTACGCCTGCGCACCCACCAGACAGGCCCAGTTCCCCGCCGATAGCACCGCCGATAAATCCTCCCGCCGCGCCGCCAGCAGTACCCCAGAACCAGTCCCAATAGTCCTTGAAGGGTCTGTGCCCACTCGGATCCACCCGATTCACCGGCTCGTGCTCGCAGTATAGATACGGATGCTCGCTCAGCACCGCGTCGCGCGAGAGGAACCGCCCCACCTGTGGGTCATAGTACCGCGCCCCGACGTGCAGCAAGCCCGCGTCGCCATCATCGCGGTAGCCCCACGCCCCAGCGAAGCGGTAAGGGTTACTGGTGGAACCCCACTGCGCCACCGCGTTGCCGAAGGCTTCGGTGGTCAAAGTGCTCGTGATGCCTGCTGTAGCAACCGCTCAATGATTCGATGCTCGGGGTATGTCCCCTTCTTGGCGTAGTCCAGTGCGGTCCTCCCCCGCCAATCTCTCTGCATCGGGTCCGCTCCCGCCGCCAGCAGTTCCCGAACCACCTGAATATGCCCACGCTCCGCTGCTCGCATCAAGGGAGTGACTTGCCAATGTTTCATGGCAATGTTTGGGTTGGCGCCCGCACGAAGTAGCAGGCGCACCGACTTGACATCGCCAGCCACTGCTGCGTTGAATAACGGCGTGATACCTCTGTTGTCTGTGGCGTTCACGTTGGCTCCCCGCTCGATGAAATCCGCTACAAGGTATGCGCAGCCCGAGCGAGCAGCCATCATCAGAGGCGTTTCCCCGCTACGTGTGCGTGTGTCCACTCCGACTCCCAACATGAGAGCATAGTGTTGCATCACCAGGCCGCAAGTAGCGCTCGCTGTCCACAGCCACAGGCGCGCGATGTAGGCGAGCACCTGCCAGCAGACGATACTAAAGAGGATGAGGCTACCCGTGAGGCACCCTACGACGAAGGTCCTCTTTCTGCTCACTGCTATCCTCCTTACTCCGGTGATACAGGGCGGACACGGTATATTTGTCTTGCCGCCTCCTCAGTTAGACGTTCTATGTCCCTCATGGAATCTCGGATGTGATGGTTGATGAGATCTTGTAGTTCAGGGTGTTCTTCGGCACGCCCCCAGTCTTCTAGCATCTTCCTCATTCGGCGAGAGCATTCCATGTTGACGTATGTGATATAAATCTCTTCTGCTATCTTGATACCTGTTACCACACCGATGACCGTTCCCACTCCCTTGGCGATAGTTCTGCCGTGTTCGGTAATCCACTCCTTGACGTCCCGCCATGTGGGCAGATGCCCACTCGGGTCCACCGCATTTGCGGGGTCATCTTCGCAATACACGTACCGGTTCAGCGACAGCGGGCGTTAGATGTTGCCCAGCCACCTGTCTGCGCTCGTCCAGCGACCGACGGCGGGGTCGTACCAGCGTGCGCCGATATACAGCAAGCCCGCGTCGCCATCGTCGCGGTAGCCCCAAGTGCTGTATTACTAGAGGATTCAGTTGTGAAGATGCGCAACGATAACAACCCCCATCGGGAGGCCCTAACGCTGATTGGACAAAGGTACCAAAGAACGTGCGATAAAGTCGAATGCGATGACCAAGACGCCCATCAGAATGTATCCCACACCTATCCACTGGTTGAACCTTCCTGCGCACAGCAATTCCATGAAACGACGGTGGGATGCTCTTACACGGTGCTTCGTCTTATACCACACATACAGCGCCCCCATGCAGCCTGCAATGCATACCACGCTACGAACCGCAACTGACACCCATTCGGGCGCAGCTCCCCATACGGCGAGCCATGGCAACAGCACAGATAGCAGGAAAGCAAAATCCATCATCATATCCGAGTCGAAGAATCGCTCATGTACCTGCCGATACTGTTGTAAAAGCGCTGAGGCGAAGTAACTTTCCTTAGCACGGAGCACCATCTCTGCACCTGCTAAGACACACAGAATACCAACTATCCACATCTTTCCATCTCCTCAGCCTCAAGCGCGGGCGGGACGCCCGCGCCTTGCAGGCTAAGTAAGCAGGTTATCTCTAGAAAACCCACCCGACGGAGCCGCTTAGACCCGGCGTGCCGATACCTCCTTCCTTAAACCATCCTCCACTTGGGGACCAGCCGACCTGTACCCCTGGGCCGACGATAGGCAAGACCGGTAACGGAAAATATCCTCCGCCTCCCAGGAACAGACCTGGTGTGATGTAGTCCCAAGAGCTGTTAATGCTTGCACTGACCGGCGGACCGACAGCTATCCCACCGCCTATGTAGAAATGCCATTGGTACGGCTCGCCCGGAGCAACGTTTCCAAACTGGAGCCCGATGTTGATTTGGAAGATGCCACCTACACCGACGGATATGTTGATGTCAACGTAGGCTCTGCCACTCGGGTCTACCGCATTCACGGGTTCATCTTCGCAGTACAGATACCGGTTCAGCGACAGCGGGCGGTAGATGTTGCCCAGCCACCTGTCTGCGCTCATAAGCCTCCGCAACGTATTACTACTTCCACTCTATATGTGACAGATTCCTGCGTAAAAGTTCACGTGTTTCTCCTTTTCGCGCATACTCCACTCCCATCCGATTGATGCACCACCATATCTCTTGAGCCTCCTGCTCCCACCGCAGCCGGGCGGCAGCAACACATAGAAAATGCAGATAGGGCAGGCACCGTTCTATGCCGAACTCCTTGACGAAGCGAGCAAAATCTTGACGTAGCCTCGCTCCGCGAAACCCAAAGGTCGCTGCAAACAGCACATGAGCAACGAATGTTTCACTATTCCTGCGTGCGCTCAGTAACGATCGCCAAACAACAGCAACCGGCGGATGTTGACATCTTGTGAGATATTGTGACCACTGGGTGAGTAATACTAACAGGTCGGGCTTGAGGTCTTGCGGCAAACGAGGTAGGGGAGAGCCGTTGAACCAACTGGCAACAGCAACAGTATTTGAGGTAAGATGCGGACCGGATGGGACATGCGCTATCTCAGCAAACATCCCTAACCCGAGCATGTACCATGCTACCAACCGTGCTGCCGTTTCGGGGAAGTTATCTTGGGACTGAATCTCAGTCCACCACAATCGCAGTCTATCGCGAGCCTCGTTCACTTTTCCTCTTTGCCAAAGCCACAAGCAGAAGGAGAGTTCTTCCGAGAGGCGTCGTCCCTCCTCTGAGCAGAACAGTAGATAAGGCGTGACATCCGGGTGGTGTCTGATATCGAGAGGGACGCCTGCAGCGATATACTGGAGACGATAGTACGCTTGCTGCCATTCGACAAAAGATGCACAGGACAGCAATCGTTCTAAACTGGTACGAAGCGCATGTTCCCAAACATCCCTGTCTTCCCCGTACAGACGAACGCCCCTCCAGAGCAGAACTTGTGCCTCCTCGTACTCACCATAAAAGGCGAGGGTTCGAGCAACAGATAAAAGTACTTCCTTGTCTTGTATACAGATGTCACGGACCTGACGTGCCAAAGCGGCAACCGCATGCGCCGGAATAATAGAAAAGGCACGTCCCATCTCCTGACAAGCTATCCCGATTGGTAACAGCCGAGATAGCTCCGTGACCTTGTGCACCCATCGAGATAATACATCCAGCTGGTGGCGTTTTCCCCTCAGTACGTAGGAGAAGATGCTTCCCCATAGAAACCATCGTACTGCCACATGGCGCAGATATTGTCGCATAGGTGCACCTCGAAAACTGGCGTGATAGCGTTCGGGCCAAATTGTTGAGCAGTTCAGCCAGTTTCCCTGCAAGGAAAATTAGCCAATCTCCCCAGCCTTTGGGGTCAGGGGGTTCGTTCCGCGGGTCACGCGGCGGAGGTGCGGGTTGTCGCGTTTCGTAGCGCCATCTCTTTTTCTCTTCTTCATGCTCTCTCATCCACTCCTTCAACAATTCTTCTACCTCGTTCGCAAGCCATATTATAGCCATCGTCGCGCCTATTGCGATAACGCCAGCTGCAACCACTTGTCCTGCGCCAGGAACGAGCACCAAACCTCCAATCAGAGCTCCGGCTCGCCCACTCGGGTCCACCCTGTGGACCGGCTCGTGCTCGCCATACAGCCCCGAATGCTCGCTCAGCACCGCATCGCGCGAGAGGAACCGCCCTACCTGCGGGTCATAGTAGCGCGCCCCGACGTGTAGCAAGCCCGCGTCGCCATCATCACGGTAACCCCACGCCCCAGCGAAGCGGTAAGGGTTACTAGTGGAACCCCACTGCGCCACTGGGTTGCCGAAGGCTTCGGTGGTCAACGTGCTCGTGACCGTCTGAGCGCCGTCTACCGTCGCGCGGGTGGTGCCCAATCCGTCTGCCAACACCACCTCGCCGTTACGCGCCAGCAGGCTGTTGCCGTAACGGTAGAGGGCGGTCACCGTGCTGCCCTGCAACTCCAGCACGATTCTATCACCATCGTGCACAAATTGGGTAGTGGCGCCGTTCGCCGTGCGCGACACGCGACGCCCAGCGCATCATACCCGAACGTGACCGACGAGCCGTTGCCGCTGATGCCCACCAGCTGACCGTCGTAGTCCCACTTCAGTCTCTAAGATACTGCAATACGACAGAAAGTACCACTGCGAGGGGTTTGGTCACAAAGCGTTTACGAACACGGTTCATGATGTTTCTCTCCCCTGCATCGTAGGGTTTCCTGTGGTTATTATATACGTAGCAGACGTAATATGTAAGAGGATTCAGCAATAAACCGGCTGAAAAAAATCGAGTTTTTTGTGAGGGACGCTTCGCAGAGGGGGATAGATCTGACTCTTCACATAGTATGCCCAGCCGAGTAGGGTGCCGCGTGAAGGGAATGTTCAACTGTCCCCCGATCGAAATCGGGGGCTGTGACCAGTGAAAATCCACCTTCGCGGATTGACAACCCGCGCTAATCGGGAGGCAATGCGCCGGTATGCTTCACTACAAGCGTCACCCCTGTTTGTAATGGCGTACGACAGTGCGCCTGCGCCCTTCTTGCTACGGTACGGAGGCTACGGGCTGAGAGGGGAAACCCGTCGCGGTTGGCTTCCAATCCGCTTTGTCGTGCGGTTGTCGAAGAATGGGTACAATGTACAGGGTGAGGAAAGTCGCAACAGCCGCCATCATTCCTCACGGAGCGCAACTTTTCGAGCGCGTTCGGTGTCTAATAAGAAATGAAGCAAGCGAGGAGGTCGTTCTACCATGTTCTGGAGAACAGTCGCAGCCGTCATAGCGTTGTCAGTTAGCGCCGTCATGCCTCTATGGGCACAACAGGAACCCGGCGAACCGATGCCTCCACCCGAGCCGCCAGTAGAAGTGCCCGAACCCGGTCCGCCTCCACCCGATATGCCCTCAGAGCCGGTCATGCCGCCTCCCCCTCCTGATTTGCAACCGCCCGTGGTGCAGCCTCAACGGCAACAGCCCCGGCAGTCACGGCAGACCGGTAGCGACGTGCGCCAGGTGCTTAACGATGTGGCGCAACGGTTCCGATTGCAGCTGGTGATAGACCCGCTGTTACAGGGACGGGTGAACCCGCCCACACAGGCGAAAGATGCAGCTTCTGCGCTGGATGCTGTGGTGAGGCAGATGCAGGGCGTGACATGGCGCAAGGTGTATCTGCGCGCGGACATGGAGCTGCCCGCTTCCGAGACGCTGGTCAACTGGGTGCGCTCCATCGTCAACCTCGAAGCGCAGGGATTGATTGTGACGGATGCCGCGAGCAACCGAATCACCTCGTTCGTGCGCAATGTGACCGTCTCGCCCGGCTTCGAGCAGCAGCTGGGGCAGATGGTTCCGGCGTTCAAGACGCGCCCAGTGTACGTGGTGTTCTATCAGCAGCCGACCTTTGCCCAGCAAGCGGGTCAGCAGCGGCGCGGACAGGGAGGAATGCGCGCGGAAGACTTTCTGGCGATAGAGCAGCAGAGGATGCAGATGTTTATGCAGATGTCGCCAGAGGAGCGCCAGCGTGCGATACGCATGGGCGTGCAGATGTTCATGAACATGGACCCCTCCATACGGATGCAGATGATGCAGGAGGGGATGCGCTGGTTTATGAACATGTCGCCCGAAGAGCGACAGATGCTGATACAGCAGGGAATGCAGATGTTCCAGCAGATGATGGGAGGGCCGCCGCCCGGTCCACCACCTGCACCCGGACGATAAGAGTGGAAGGCGCGTTTTCGCGCCTTCCTTGACCTGTGGTGATGGAAGGTGACGAATGGTTCTGGCAGCTGGCACGCCTTCGGAGGCAACACAAGAGATCACATTTAGCATGATTGCACCACTGGATGAGGATACCTTGCTGGTACGCCGGTGTAGCGACGGCGATGCGTCCGCCTTCGAAAAACTATATCAGAAATATGTGAGGCTGGTATACAGCGTGGCGTACCGCATGGTACCTGGCGAGGAAGCGCACGACCTGACGCAGGAGGTCTTCATCCGGGCGTTCAAGAACATCCGCTCCTTCCGCGGAGACAGCAGCTTCCGCGCATGGCTGCTGCGTATTGCCCACAATTTGTGTTGTAACCGCTTGCGCGACATGAAGCGCGAGAGAACCGACTCGCTGGAGGAGATGGCGGAACGGGAAAACGGCGGCTACGAACCCATATCGCAAGAGGATTTGCAAGCGCATGTCGAACGCGACGAACTACAACGCAAGGTGCGCGAAGTGCTGGCGCGTCTACCTGAAGACTACCGTACGATGTTGATCTTGCGCGACTTCGAGCAGTTGAGCTATGAAGAGATTAGCCACATCACCGGATTGACCATTGCAAACGTGAAATCGCGCTTGCATCGTGCTCGTTTAGCTTTTAAGCGTCTGTTTGAGCCTTATTACCGCGTGTACTATCAGGGGGTAGGTGAGTAACCATGCGTTGCGAAGAGGTGCATGAGCGACTGAGCGCGCTGATTGATGAACAACTGAGCCGGGAAGAGCGGGAACAGGTTGAATATCACCTGCACACCTGCGAAGCCTGCTCTGGAGAATATCAGGACCTGCGCCGATTTGTGGAGTTCTGTCGGCAATTGGAAGCGCCCGAACCGCGAATCGACCTGTGGCGCGAGTTTCAACCGATGCTGGCTGAAATCGTCGTCGAGCACAGGTTATCTTTCGTCCAACGGCTGCGCCGCCAGTGGGGAAGGCTGGTATCGCAGGTGTGCTACGGCATCATCCTGTTCTTGCAGGTGGTGACGTACCAGCTGACTCTTACGTTGTCGCGTTACATCGTGGAGCCTGAACAGGCTGCGGTTGTTCGCCCGGCGCGGGGGTGATAGCAGTGAGTGTCGAGGCAATCCTGCAGTGGCTGCAAACGCCCTATGCTACCGTACTGTTTGCCTTTATCGGTTTGGCGTTTCTAGTGGTGGAGTTTCTGACGCGCCCTGTATGGTCGTGGATCGGCACGGTCGGCGTGCTGTTCCTGGGGGCGGTGTTTGTTTCTCACCTGTTTAGCGGCTCCCACTGGTGGGGAACGGTAGTGTTTGCACTTGGGGTTGCGCTCGTCATCGTGGAGACGCACGTACTGCCCGGGCGAGGCATCTCTGCCTTGCTGGGGTTCCTGTGCATTTTCGCGGGCATGCGCGAAGCGATTATGATAGAATCACATCCTCTCTTTGCCCTGATTGTCTCCTCGATACTGACCCTGATGAGCATGGTGGCTTTCTTTGTATACCTGCCCAGGTGCCCTCTGTGGCAGGAAATGCAGTATCGCATGCAAATCTCAACGCCAGGTAGCCTTGAAGCTCAGCGCAGGCTAATCGGCGCGGAGGGCGTAACGGTGACCGACCTCACGCCGGGTGGCATGGCACAAATCGGCGGCATCAACGTGCACGCGCTAACGGAGCAAGAGTTCTTACCTGCGCATACCCCTGTTCGTGTGGCGGACGTGCGCCCGGACGGCGTAGTGGTGGAGCCGCTAAGCAAGCCTCCGCACTCAGAAGTGAAGCAATCCTGACGGTCTACCGGACTGGCTAATAGTGCCTCGCCCAGAAGTGGAAGTGCGCCTGTAACCATGTCGCCGTTTCCATCATAGACGGCCCCTCGTGGATGATGTTCTGCCCCTTCTGGATGCCGCCCACTACCACGTAAGGCGCAGGGTTCCACCGGTGCCAGCCACGCTCTTGAATCAAAGCGGGTACGTCTACTGGATAATCATCTGGCTCGGTGTGGAAAAGGAGCACATCAGGTCTGAACCGTTCGACCTGCTCAGGGTCGGGAACGAAGTAGGCGCGGCGGTCTCGCCCAAAAATGTTGGCTCCACCGGCGGCTTCTACCAGGTCGTGGATAAAAGTGAGTGCGCCCACTGTGCGCAGGTGCTTACCGAACCACAGCTCGATATACACGCGGGGGCGGCGCATGGGAGCTGAGAGATACAACGTCTGGAACTGTTGTTCCCACCGCTGACGCAGACGTCGAGCGGACTCCACCTCGTTCATCAACCCGCCCAGCAGATTCAGGTTCTCCATCACACCGCTGAGGCTGCTGGGCAGCGGCAGAGCATACACCGGATAGCCAGCCTTTGCCAGCTTCATAGCCAGAGCCCTCTGAATGCCTGTGGTGACCAGAATCAGGTCGGGGTCTATCTGACGAAGCAGGCTTTCGTCCACACGCAGGTAGTCGCCCACAACAGGCAGATTGTTAGCAGAGATGTAGCGGGAACAGTACGCCGAGATACCTGCCACCCTATCCGCACACCCTATCTCAAACAGTGTTTCTGTCAGCGAGGAGACCAGGCATACCACCCGTCGAGGACGCTCTGGCAGCTCCACCTCCATCCCCAGAATGTCGCAAAACACGCGCATACACTGTTCACCTTCCTAATACAACTATTCGGTTTACCGAGAGGTTCATCCTTCGGGGGCGAAGCGGTAATTTGAACTAGACGTACGCAGCAAACACGTTGAAAACTCCTATGCTTATCCCTTTCGTTCGGAGCGCCAGCGAAGTCGTTTCCCTACACTTTTTTGATCCGATTTCCTAAAATATATATTGACGTAATGATAGCATATATGCTATCATTATGGTGTGGCAAGTGCGGAGGAGCTATACAGGCAATGGAAGCGAAATCCGCCCACAGAGGTCAGCAGGCAGGATTTCGAAAAGGTTTTGCGCCACTACTTGGGCGATTTCTTACGTGAAGGTAGCGGCTCCTCGCACCAGTACATCGTATCTCACGAGGCGCTGAAGGATCTGTCTGTCACCAGACAGTTTGGGATATGGACTGTGCCATTGCATTCTGGACGAACAGTGAAGAAGTGGTACGTGAAACAGCTGATCGTTATCGTGGAGCACCTGCGTAGAGAAGGAGTAATACCATGAAGCACACAGAGTACAGCGCACTGGATTATCCAGTGGAGATCCGCCGTCTGCCTGAGGAGGAAGGCGGAGGCTACATTGCTTGCATCCCCATGTTGGGGCGATGGACGGTGCAGGCGGTTGGCGATACCCTGGAGGAGACTCTACAACTGCTTGAGGAGGTCAAGGACACTGTTTTTGCCCACCTACAGGAGCGGGGTTTTGCCATTCCCGAACCTCCTCCTCTTGAGGAGCCAAAGCAGTATCAAGGCAAAATCGTGCTACGGGTGCCTCCGGTAATGCACGAGGAACTGATACATCGCGCTGAGCAGGAAGGATGTAGCCTGAATCAGTTCATCCAGAATGCGCTCTCGCGATACTTGGGCGGCTTACAGGCAATGGAAACCGTCTGGAAAGAGTGGGGTCAGAAGCGCGCTAGTGCCGCATCTTCCAGCAATCTACCCTGATCCTGACTACTTACCCCTATTTTCGAGAGCTGGTGGACTCCACCATGAGGCGAATGGGAGTTCCTCCGATTACCCTTCCGATGGTGTTGGTAAGATGACCAGTAGTGATAGTGCTGTGTTAAGTTATAAGTTTACGATTGCGTAACATCCTTCCCCCGATTGAAATCGGGGCTATGGTAGAGCAAAATCCGTCTTGCAAATGCCACAAAGTGAAGAGCAACCAGCGTCTGTGACAAACGCTCGTTAGAACTGTCTGGCTCACTCGCTGCGGTCACGGGCAACGTCAACAGATGTCCGATTATGAAAAAATCGTGATACTGGTGTTAGCTGACGATGTTTTGCCGCATACATAGAGCCCATCTTCAGAGAGATAAGGGAGACAGGGGGTCGCTACTCAGATGTTATGTCCCCAAGCGGGTAGTTCTTCCTGACCAGAGCAACCACCTGCCCGCTACATCTCGCGCCAGGGTAAGCTACGCCGTGTAACTGCCTATTGGTGTCTTGTGGAAGTGTACCATCAGCCAGCGACCATCCTCGCGCACGAACACACGTGTCTCGTTGGTGGTGGTGAAAAGGATGCCGTTTTCTCCCGAACGGGTGACCACCAGCGTGTAAGTAGCAATGGCGACGTTGCCGTAAAACTGCACGCGGGGGTTTACGATGTCCAGGCGATACTGGGCGGCTGGGGAGCGTACCGCCTTCTGCTGGCGCATGTAGTGCAGGTGGAAATCCAGTGTGTCGATCCGCGCTGGCGTTTCCGCCTCAAAGGAAGAGATATCGTCTGCTGCCAGTTCGCGGTAGGTGTCGAGGTCCTGGCAATAGATGGCGTGTAGTAACCTCTCCAGAGTGTCCATGACTTCTTGCTGGCGTCGTCGGTTCATGGCTCACCTCCACACTGGGCACGGTGGCGCAGGTAGTGGTCTACCAGCACCAGTGCCATCATCGCCTCCACGACGGGCACGGCGCGAGGCAATACGCAGGGGTCATGCCTGCCTTTAGCTTGCAGTACCGCTGGCTCGCGGCGTACGTTGACCGTTTCCTGTGGTATCATGATGGTTGCGGTGGGTTTGAAAGCCACACGGATAACGATATTCTCGCCGTTAGAAATCCCCCCTTGTACGCCTCCGGAGCGGTTCGTGCGGGTGCGCACTCTGCCCGTCCCATCTACATAAAACGGGTCATTATGCTGCGAGCCGGTGAGGTCTGTTCCAGCGAAGCCGGAGCCGATTTCGAACCCCTTCGCCGCGGGAAGTGACAACATCGCCTTGGCAAGGTCTGCGTCCAGTTTGTCGAACACCGGCTCGCCCCAGCCGGGCGGCACCCCCCGCGCCACACAGCCCACCACTCCGCCCAGCGAGTCGCCTCGCCTGCGCGCCTCCTCAATCGCTTGCGCCATTGCTTCTGCCATCGCCTGGTCGGCGCAGCGCACCGGATTGGCTTCTACCTGTTCCAGTGTTACGGTATCCGGGTCTACCTCTGCACGCAAAGTGTGTATCTTCTCCACCCATCCCACAATCCCTATGCCCTGCTCGCGTAGAATCTTTTTGGCAATCGCCCCCGCTGCCACACGCCCAACGGTCTCGCGAGCGCTGGAACGTCCTCCACCCCGCCAGTCACGGATGCCGTACTTGGCGTCGTACGTGTAGTCAGCGTGCGAAGGGCGATACAGCTCGCGGAAATGCTCGTATGCTTCTGGGCGGGCGTCCTCGTTCCACACCAGCAGGCAAATGGGCGTGCCCAGCGTTTTGCCCTCGAACACACCCGAGAGGATGTGTACAGTATCGCTCTCACGCCGCTGGGTGACCAGTTTACTTTGTGCCGGGCGCCGCCTGTCCAGCTCGCGCTGAATCTCTTCTGCTGAGACAGGTACTTGTGGGGGGCAGCCATCGATTACCACGCCCACCGCGCCCCCGTGCGACTCGCCAAAGGTCGTAATGCGAAAGAGATGTCCAAAAGTGTTTCCCATACGCTCTCCCCCTTCATTATACAAGGAATCCACGATTAACACCTCTAAATGTAGGGTGCATTTGTTTAACCGGAGGGAAGAGGATGAGCGTGCATATTACCCCATCTGGCAAGAAGTTGATCACGGTCATTCCGGGCGACGGCATCGGTCCGGAGTGTGTGCACTCTGCGCTACGTCTGATCGAGGCAACGGGGGTTCCTGTGGAGTGGGAGGTGCGCGAAGCCGGAGCCAGTGTGTTTCAGAAGGGATTGGAAAGCGGTGTGCCGCCGGAAACTATCGAGTCCATCCGCAAAACGCGTGTGGTGCTGAAGGGCCCGCTGGAAACCCCTGTTGGCTACGGGGAGAAGAGCGCGAATGTCACCCTGCGCAAGCTATTTGAAACCTATGCAAACGTACGTCCCGTACGCGAAATGCCCAACGTGCCCACCCCCTACAGTGGAAGAGGCATCGATCTGGTGGTGGTGCGCGAGAACGTAGAAGACCTGTATGCAGGCATCGAGCACATGCAAACACCGGGCGTGGCGCAGTGTCTGAAACTCATCTCACGCAAAGGATGTGAAAAGATTGTACGCTTTGCCTTTGAGCTGGCGCGAGCGGAAGGACGTAAAAAGGTACACTGCGCTACCAAATCCAATATCATGAAGTTCACAGAGGGGATGCTGAAGCGCACCTTCGAGGAGATTGCGCCCGAGTATCCGGATATCGAGGCGAACCATATCATTGTGGACAACTGTGCGCACCAGCTGGTAAAGCGCCCTGAACAGTTCGACGTCATTGTGACAACCAACATGAATGGCGACATCCTCAGCGATCTGACCTCTGCACTAATCGGCGGGCTGGGTTTTGCGCCATCGGCAAATATCGGTAACGAGGTAGCTATCTTCGAGGCGGTGCATGGTTCCGCACCGAAGTACGCGGGCAAGAACGTGATTAACCCCACGGCGGTCATCCTGTCGGCAGTGATGATGTTGCGCTATATCGGCGAGTTCGAGGCAGCCGCAGCTATCGAGAACGCCATCATGGTCACGCTAGAAGAGGGTAAAGTGCGCACCGGCGACGTGGTGGGCTATGACCGAAGCAACACTACTACCGAGTACACCGAAGCCATTCTCGCCAATCTGGGCAAGAAACCCACACAGACCTTCGTACGCGAGTACCGTCCCATTCAGCTGCCACAGGTATCCCCAGACCCCGTGATGGTACGTCCGCAGAAGCGAAGAGTGGTCGGTGTAGACGTTTTTGTCGAGAGCGACCTGCATCCCGAGCCTTTGGGCAAGCTACTGGAGGAGCTGGCTGTGGGTTCGGCGTTTCAACTGAAGATGGTCTCCAACCGCGGCACAAAAGTATATACACCGACGGGCGCAATTACCGATGTGGTAGACCATTATCGCTGTCGCTTCCTGTTGCATGATACAAACGCCGACGCTACGGACGCGCAGATTCTGGACCTGGTGCAGCGTGTGGCGAGCCGCTTGCGCTGGATGCACATCGAGAAACTACAGGAGTTCGACGGCGCGATGGGCTACACCAAAGCACAGGGAGAAGATTAGCGATGTGTATGGGGGCAGATGCAGTGGGCTGCCCCCGCCTACCGTGAGGATGCCCCTATTGCGTGTGCAGGCGCGCCTCGCAACTGTCCA
>JANWYZ010000061.1 GCA_025054895.1 bacterium
CTGTGGGCGATTGTGCAGTGCCCGAATCTTCAGGGGTGAACACCAGAGGCTCGTTCAGGTAGTAAGCGCCCTTACGCACCATCACCACAACCGGGCGGTTCAACCGCTGGTTGCGACGCAGTTCGCGTACCGCCTGCTGCGCCCGCTTCAGCGTGGCAAACGGACCATCAGTGCGTTGACGGTCAGGAGCCGTCAGCTTGCCCGACCAGCTGTCGTTGCCGTTAGGGGCGACGTAGAAGTCGGCTTTCGGTTGTGCGCCAGCAACAGCCAGCGCAGCGCTCATCATACAAAGCGGCAAGGCAACCCTCCACATCAGTTTTTCTCCTCAGTTCCACAGTATTGAGCCCGTACTTCGCGCAGAAGGACTGGGCTTTCCTGCCCGACGGATGGTTTACAGGTCCACCCCGTTCAGCACAATCAGCTTCTCCACCGTCATCTCACGCACCGCGTAGTGGGGACCCTCGCGCGTGTTGCCGCTACCCTTTACACCGCCGTAAGGCATCTGGTCAGCGCGATAGGTAGGCGCTTCGTTGATCAGCACACCACCAAAACGCAACCTTTTCGCTATCTCAAAAGCGGTGCGTATCGAGGCAGTGAACACCCCAGCCTGCAAGCCGTACTCCGTGGCGTTCGCAAGGTATACCGCCTCGTCGATATCGGCGAAGCGAGTGATGCTCACCACCGGACCAAACACCTCTTTACGGAACACCTTCATCTCCGGCGTCACATCTGCCAGCACGGTTGGGTAGAGCAACGTTCCCTCGATGTTGCCCCCTGTCAACAGCCGCGCTCCTGCGGAGACCGCCTCGTCGATCCACGCCTTCACGCGGTCGCGGTCGGCGAGCGTAATGAGCGGCCCGACGTGCGTCCGCTCGTCCAGCGGGTCGCCTACCACCAGCTGAGAGACCTTCTCCACGACCATCTGCTCGAACTGCTCGGCGATGGGCTCCTGCACCAGCACGCGCTGCACGGAGATGCAGCTCTGCCCCGCGTGCGAGAAACCGTGTGTTGCTACTGCCTGTGCTGCTGCCTCCAGGTTGGCGTCCTCAAACACAATTAGCGGAGACGAGTTACCCAGCTCCAGCAATACCTTCTTGTACGGCGCACGGGCTTTGATGCTCCAGCCCACCTCTGCGCTGCCGGTAAAGGAAATGAGCGGTATGTCGGGATGTTCTACCAGCGCGTTGCCCACCTCACCGCCAGAGCCCGGTATCACGTTTAGCCAGCCGTGCGGCAGGTCCGCTTCCAGCAAAACCTCCGCCAGTTTGAGCGCGGTGATGGGGGTGGCGCTGGCGGGTTTCAGCACCACCGCACAGCCCGCCGCGATGGCTGGAGCCACCTTGTGGCAGACAAGGTTCAATGGGAAGTTAAAGGGGGTGATCGCGCCAACCACACCTGCAGGCTCACGTACGGTAAAGGCGAACTTTTCTATTCCAGCTGGCGCACCCGACATCGGTACAATCTCTCCAGCTAGCGTACGCGCCTCGATAGAAGCAAAGGTCAGCGTGGAGACCGCCCGTGCGACCTCGATGCGCGCTGTCTTGATGGGTTTGCCCGCCTCCTGCGCGATGGTACGGGCGAAGTCCTCACGCCGTTGTTCCACCAGCTGCGCGGCTCGCGCTAAAATCTCTGCACGCTGGAAAGGAGGCAGCGGATGCGCCATAGCGCGTTGTGCAGCGTCTACCGACTGCTGTACCTCCAGTGCGCTCCCCGCCGATACCATCCCTATCAGTGAACCGTCGTATGGCGAACGCACCTCAATCCATCTACCGGTCTCATGCCATCTGCCATCCAACCATAGCCCAAAGCGCTGCATTGTGCTCACCTCCGCGGAAGATTAGCGAGCGGTGCTGGAACGGGTGTGTAGCCAGAACCAGTAGCAGGCGGCTTTCACCGTGGACTGGTTGAAGCAGGTTTCGTTGTGCAGCGGATAGCGTCCGAAGTCGATGTACTGCTCGTAGACGGGCCAATCATACCAATCCGGTAACATCTTGCGCGGCCCGAACCGTAGCAGCCACTGCTGTACCCAGCTGTTTGCCCCTCTACTAGCGCTGTTGCCCTCGTTGCCCTGTCCGTAGGGGATATGCCCGGTCAAAATACCTGGCATCTGCCCCGTAATCTGCGCGTCCACAATGAAGTTAAATTGCTGGTAGCGAGACCCGACGCCGGTGCAATAGGACAGGTTGTCCGGGTTTGCGCCCAGACAGTAGTTGCTCCCCTGCACGGCAGCCGCCAGGTATTTCGGAGCGCGGGTTAACTCGTAGGCGTATATGAACAGGAAGCCGCCCGCCGCCGGCGTGCTGAAGAAACGCAGTGGCGCCATGAGTGGGTAGTCCAGTCGCGTGCCCACCACCAGGTCATAGGCGTTCTTCTTACTGAACTCGATGGCATGGTCAGCGAGGCGGACAATCTGCGCCGTCAGCTTGCGCTTCACTTCGGGCGTACCTACTCCCTGCGGCAGGCGGGCGTAGGCGAAAGCGGCGTCTACCTGCTCGGGATCGTGGTACACGGTGTCTTCGGTAAGCAGGGTGGACGATTGCTGAAAAGCGGTATCGTATGCCGGATTGCGCGTGGCTGCCAGCAGCTCCACTGCCGCCAGCGCCCGCTTGTTCTTCAGGTCAGCCAGGAAGGGAGGCCACACATCAAGCCGCTTCAAACGGGCGTAGGTTGGGTCGTCGTCGTTGGCATGTTGTTCAACCCATCGCCATGCCCGCAGGGCGTCTTGCAGATACTGTTCTGCTGTCTTCTCGTCGAAGGCTTGCAGCACACGTGCAGTACGAGCGGCTACCGCCGCAAAGTACAGGGTGCTCACGTGGTCTACCGCGTACACCCCTGCGCTCTTGAGCATCCAGCTGGTGATGCCTCGTTCGGTAGGAACCCACCAGCCGTAGCCGTAACCGCCTCGCACACCTCCATCTGGCGTCTGCAGGCGTCGCCAGCAAGCCATCTGCCACAGCGCCTCATCCAGGATATCGGGCAGGCGGTTGCCCCGTTCGCTTTCGGGCAGTGATAGTTGTACCCGGCGAAAGGCGGTTGGGTTCAGCAGGTATAGTCCGAGCAGGTCATAGGTTGCGCTGAGGTGGTGTGATAGCGTGTCCCAATCGCCCGCATCCTGATAACCACCCCATACTGCTTGCACCCGTTCCAGCTTGCCAGCCTGCGCCAGCTGTTGAAGGTTTTGCCCGCGTGCGTCCTCCTGCCCCTCTTGCACGGTGATGGTTAACTGGTAGAACTGCACGCCGTCGTCAGGGTGAAAGGGTCGCTGGCGCCGGTAGCGTGTAGCTGGAGGAGCCAGACTGATACCCTGCCGCTGATGCAGGATTCCCAGCATGGCTGCTTTGAAGGGTTGCTCCCAAACGTTATCGGCAATACGGAAAGGATAGCTAACGCCCACCCCGGGCACGAACACCCGGTAGCGCCCCGGCTTACGGAACCCGCTAAAATCCAGACGATACACGGGCGATTTAGAGTAATCTTCCGATTCCTGGACGGAAATCTGTTCACGTTCCCCTTCGCGCTTTGCCAGTTGCACACTACCGGTGAAAACGGTTTTGCCGGTTTCATCCACCAGCTCGAAGGTCTTCGCAGTGAGCGAACAGGAGCCATGTTTGCCGTCCCTATCCACTCCCGCCCAAAACGAGTAGTAGGCGCGTTTGAAAGGGTCGTCAGGACGGTAGCCGGTCTGGATGGCGTGCACAGCGAGGCTGCGCACGGCGCGTGGGCGGTGTACGTAGGTCAGGCTTTTCTGCGCCGTGTTGAGCCGCCGCAGAAAGATAGTGTATGTCGCTCCCTCTCGCAGCGGTGACGGCAAACGCAGGGAGATGGTGTACAGATAAGGCAGGGGTTGGCTGTAACCATTGGGCTTGCCCTTGCGGTATACAGCCACTGGTTTCTGTGGTCGGCGGTAAGCGGGGTCATTAGCGGATTGAATCTCATAAGCCTCAGGCTGGTCTACGCTGGTCTCGTCAAGCAGCTCGCCCTTGCTTTGTGCCTCTATGAACAGGTAATTCCCATCGGGCGAGAGCAACCCAATGCCGACGCGCTGGCCGTTTATCGTGCGATAGAGCCTTTTTTGCAAAGTCTCCACGACTCTCCCATCCACTACCTCGCGGTGAGGACGGTCTTTCTCTTCCACAAGCTCATCGCCCGGCTGTGGTGTGTAGCGCACCAGCTGGTTCGGTACGAACTCGCCCGATTGAATCTCAATGGCAAGCATGTCTGGAGCAACAGCGCAAATGTGCTTCACCTGGGGCAGATGTGAAGAAGAAACGTGCTGGTCAGAAAGTGACTTACCCGGGCAAGTAATCCACAGGACAGGGCAGAGCAGGCTGAGCAAGAAGTGTGTTCGCCAATTCTGTACCGTTCTTTGTTGACTCACAGCAGGAATACCCTTTCTACTCGTGTTCTACTGAGATACGACTTGCCAGTTTGGCGATTGGTTACGATTGCTGTATCCCACCTCGCTTATCATGTTGGACGACAGCGAAGAGGGAATAATGTGACATTGTAGCGAGATTCTTCCCTTCGCGCAGAATGACAGGGAGGCGAGAACGCCCCTCTTCTATTCTAAAAGTCATACTTTTTAACAAGATACCAACAGCGTACCTGTTATTTATCTTCTTAAGCCGCGCCTGTGTTTCCTGCTGCGTGCCTTTTTCGGCGAACCTCTCGGTAAACCGACGCTCCCCGCTTGCGGGGAGGTCAGGTGGGGGTATTCCAACGGCTCGGCGGGAGCCTCGCCCTCCAATTGTCATTCTGAGCGTCAGCGAAGAATCTTGTTGTCTCGTTGTCAGGAGATGCTTCGCTCACGCTCAGCATGACATAACAGCTGGGCTGTCATTCTGAAGCGAAGAATCTCGGTTTGGCGATACCACGAGATGCTTCGCTTGCGCTCAGCATGACAACACTGGAGGGTCGCGCTCCGTCGCGACCACACAAACAGGACGGCTCGGCAGGAGCCTCGCCCTCCAACTTATTATCATTCTAAACGTAACCGCAGAATCCCCTCCCGCTACCACACAGGAAAGCTCCACCACGCGCTACACAACAACGGTCGGAAAGAACAGCGTTCTTCCGTTTCAACCGGCAAATTGGGGAACCATCGGAATAATTTTGGCGTCCAAGTAGTTTGCGTAGCTAGAGAAGCGAAGCTACGTAGCCAGAATAATTCCCGGAGGTGAAACATCATGAGGTGTAAGATTCTGCTATTCACAAGTATGCTGGCTCTTGCCGCTTTAGCATTTGCCGCACAGCGCGCGCAAGTGTTTATCAACGGCAAGGAGACCAACGAAGTGCTTGTCTCTGGTGGCAAGACCTATGTGGCGGTTAATGCCCTGCGTGAAGCAGGCGCGCTGGTCACTGTCGAGTCTGGCAGGATAGACATTCAGTTCGAGCCAGTGCGCGGGCGTCTGCAAGGCGACATGATTGAGGGCAGGATCGACGAATGGCTTAGTAATGGCACGTGGCGCGTGCGGGTGAGCAACCTCGAAGAGATACCCAACCCCTTTTACGGCAAAGGTAAAGGCTACGCGCTCACGATCGAAATCCGCAATCTCACCACCCGCACCCAATCCTTCTATATCTCTGGCTTCGACAAGATGCTCCTTCTGGATGACCAGGAAAACAAACTGACGTTTACCTCTGCATCGTTCACCCAACAATACGCCAATATCGTACAGGCAGACGGCATCAAGGCTCGGGTACAGTTCGGAGACGTGAACAACGCCCATACTCAGGTCGGCAGGGCGGAAAAGCTGCTAATCCTGTTCCGTCCGTCAGGAAACAAGCCGGCGCTCAAAGGGTTCCGTATTCTATTGAGCGACTCCGCCGCTACCGATACTTCGGAAACTCCCGCTGCACCCTGAGCCTGTCGGGACAACTGCTAGCAAGGTTCACACATGAGGAGGTTTGGAAACATGTACCTTCAACAACTCATGGTGAGCGTAGCTGCTGCTACGTACCTGTTGGCGCTTGCCGTAACTTGTTGTGGACAGGGAGCCGCTCCGGTAGTGATTCAAGTGACACCTCCTGAACAGGAGCCACGCCTGCTGTTAACCTTCACGACGGGCGGCGATGATTTGCGAGGGGGTAACGATAACCTGACCGTGGTGGTGGTTACCTCCGATGGGACGCAGAAGCGGTTTGACAACGTGAACCGCTCCCAGCGATGGGCAGACCGCTCTGTACATACCGTAGAATTGCCACTCGGCACAACCAGTGCCGACCAGCTGGAAGCGATTCGCCTGGAGGTATCCTTCACAGGCGGCATTGCGGGCGACAACTGGAACATGGACCGAATCGTCGCCCAGTTTCGCGAGCCTGCAGCACGGGGAGGACGCACCACTACCCTCATCGAGCGCAGCGGCGCGCCTCTTTTCCGTTTCACAGGCGACGCGCGTGTGTTGCAGCTGCGTCTTAAGCCGGGCACCGCGCCCATTAGAGTGAGACCAGTAATGACCCCCTTCAATCCGTCCCAGCACGGCTTTAAGTTTGCGAACTTCTTCAAAATCCCCACAAACATCGCCAACATCACTGTCGCCGGACTGTGCGGAGGCATGAGCTATAGCGCTCTAGACTACTACAACGCAAGAACGCCTGTTCCCAACCAACCTTATATGCCGGCTCCGGGTTCTCCCCTGGGGGACTACATCCTCGCGCGCCAGTTCGAATCCGTCCGGGCTAACATGGACAAGTGGACGGAGGTCGGCGTCAACCCGGGAGGCGCTCGAAATGCGGAGTTTTTCCGCTGGGGGCTGCAACCCGGCTCGGGGCGCATGGGTGAGCTTCGCTACTACATCGACCGGAACACGCCGGTAGTACTGGGGCTTTGGCCTGTACAGGGCGACTTCTTTAACGCACACCAGGTCGTGGCTATCGGTTATGACCTGGGACGCTACTATGGCGACCCCAACGAGTTCGCCGAGGATTTCAAAATCTTCATCTACGACCCCAACCACCCCAACCAGACCATCGTGATGCGCCCGGATCTACGTAACGGCTGGTTCTACTACGAAAACGACCCACAGAAGCGATGGCGCACCTACTTTGTAGACAGCAAATACCGAGCGCAGCGCCCTCCTGCTACAGGCACACCCCCTGCCAATGAAATCTGGGCGCACTTCAAAACGGGCGGCGACGACCTGCGCGGCGGCAACGATAACGTGCACATGGTGTTGCTCCTGCGCAACGGTCGTGAAATCCGCTTCAACGATGTCAACCGACGCCAGCGCTGGATAGACCATTCGCGCAACGACTTTGCTGCTCCCCTGCCGAACGATGTGCGCCGCGAGGACATCGTTGGCGTGCGCCTCGAAACCACCTTCGGAGGAGGCATCGGCGGCGACAACTGGAACCTGGACGAACTGCACCTCTTTGTTCGGTTCGGTACGAACAGCGGCTGGACGCCCCTCATCGAGCAGCGGGGGAGCCCACTCTTCCGCTTTACAGGCGACCACCGCACGCGCGAGTGGCGGTTCTAGCGGCACCTCAGGGATCGACCTTGTGACGCCTCAAGGGGCAGACGTAAAAGTCTGCCCACACATTAGGTGCGAGGAATAAGACAATCTGACGGAGGGAGGAATGATGGCATTCGGTTCTTCACAACAGACCAACCAGCCCGGCGGCTTTCGTCCGATAGACCCCAAACAACTACCTTCTGAACTGCGTCCTAGAGCAGAGGACATTGCCAGAGCGGCGAACGCTGTTCGCGGCTGGGCAGACTTGCACGCGCACCCAGCAACCCACCTGGGATTTGGCGGTGTCTTCCACGGTAGCCCAGGGATGGACTTGAGAGGTTCCGACGTGACGCGCGACCTGCCAGAATGTTCGCCCGATAAGCACTCCGGCTTTGACGGCGACCCCGTGCGTGATGAAGTACACAAGCGTCTGCTGAGACAGCTAGACGCACTAACAGGCTTTCGCCACGGTAGACACGGACCACCGGACTATCGCGATTGGCCCCACGCTCTCAGCGTACTCCACCAGCAGATGCATGTGACAATGATCCACAGGGCGTATCTGGCAGGGTTGCGAGTGATGATAGCCTCGGTGACCGACAACCAGGTCATTGGCTTGTTGCGTAGCATTGGCTTCAACCTTTTCGGCAACGATGTACCCCCAGCGAACCCGCAACACGAGTACGACTCCGCTGTGAGGCAGCTGGAGTTCTTGCAGCGGTTCGTGGCGGCGAATGCATCGTGGATGGAGATTGTCCACACACCTGCGCAGGCTCGGCAGGCTATCCGTGACAACAAGCTTGCCGTCATTCTGGGGGTGGAGATGGACTCGCTCAGCCCCGACCGTATACTGCGCCTGGTGGACAGCTATGGCGTGCGAAGCGTTATCCCCATCCATCTGGCAAATAATCGCCATTTTGGTGGATGCGCCGTATACAACGATGTGTTTAACACGCTCAACTGGTTCCTCAACCGCAGGTTCTTCGAGGTAGACACTGATCCAAATCTGGATTTCCGTCTGAGCACACCGCAGTATATCGCAAAGGGCAGCATGGGCGCTCTGGAACCCAGACCCTTTGAAAGGAGAGTCTATACCGATGGGTTTGGCGGGCACAAAAACCGCCTGGGTATCAGCAGCCCGGACGCCATCAAGCGGCTGATGCAACGGGGCGTCTTGCTGGACGTTGCACACATGTCCGAAAAGGCGATCGCAGAGGTGCTGAACTTGGCAAGACAGTTTGGATACCCGCTCATCAATACCCACTCCGGTCTGCGACGGGGGCGAGCGCACAGCGAACGCGCCATGCTCTATGACCACGCCCGCGTAATGGCTGAACTGGGAGGAGTATTTGGCTTGGGGAGTGAAGTGGATGCAAAGGTAACACTGGCGCATGTTGACCCAGGACAGCGCGTGTGGCGACCCGGTACCCGACAGCTAAACCAGTGGGTGCATAACCTTGCCCCAGCCGCGGGGTTCAGCGACAGATTCGTGCTCACCATCGACACAGGAGGAGACAACTTGGATGGCGGCTACGGTTTCGGCGTTTTCCTGCGTCTGCGCGACGGCGGCGAGCTCTTCTGGGACAACGTGAACCGCAACGAAGAGATACCCGGCCATAGCCGACGCAGCTTCGTGTTGTTCACACGCGACGCAACACGGGTCAGCCGGGAAGCGCTGCGCAACGGTGTCAACCTCGCCGACGTCAGGCAACTCGAACTGCGCTCGGAGTGGTACCCAGGAGACCCCTTCAGAAACATCGAATGGGATGTCAACGCGATACGCCTGGACGCTTTCCTGGTGGATAACGACCCCGTCGCCCAGTGGATGCGGTGGTATCTGGAGGCGATGAGCATCTTCGGCGAGGGAGGCGTTGCCTTTGGAACGGACATGAACGGCTTTGCTCCTCAGATCGCCTTCTCGCGCAGGAGAGTGTCGTACCCTCTCAGCTACCTATCGGCAATGGGCATTCGTGGTGAACACGCGGCTGCGCTCAACAATCCGTTTCGCATGGGCAGCAAGACCTTCGACCTGAGCCGAGACGGATTAGCCCACTACGGCATGTTTGCCGACCTGCTGGAAGACCTGTGGGGGCGCGGTAGCGAAGGACAGCAGGTGGTGCGCTCGCTCTTCTTCTCCGCCGAGCGCGTCATCCAAACGTGGGAACGAGCGGAGCAAGCAAAGGAGCGCGTGAGATAACTCCGCCAGAGTCTGGACTTTTGATAACTGGCAACCCGTTTGCTTTCAGTTTGCCGGGGGGTGCCTTGCCCTATCGTAAGCCCTGCGGCGCGGCGGGGTACCCCCCTACTTAATGCCTGGTGGATAGACCTTGGAGAACTCAACGGGAGGACGAATGGATCTCGAGGGTATCCTTCGTCAAAGCGCTGAACAATCGGTACAGTTTGCTCTGCACTGCTTGACGGCGTGCGACGGCCATCTCCGGGCGAACTCCACTTTCGTTAACCCGCAGGGCGAACCGCAGATGTGGCATGACTTTGGACCGCTGGAGGGACCCGGCTGGGCGTCGAACAGCCTCGGCGGAGCGTCGGTGTTGCTGCGCTACGGCAAAGCCTTCGGGCGCGATGACTGCATTCGGGCTGGCAACGCGCTGATCGAACACACTCTTGCCCACTTTGTGGACATGCATGGACGCCTGCAATGGCTGTATCGCGATGTGCGTACTGGCGCGTTCTATCTCAACTTCAAGCATAACCGCGAATGGTTTTGCCCCGGTAGTGTGGCGCGCGTGGTGTTGCAGATGTTAGAGTGCGCTGAGCGCATAGAATCACGCGAGCTGCAGAAGCAGTTAACCGCCTGTGCGTACACCACTGCCCGCTGGCTGACCGCAGTGACCCCTGCCCTGCCCAACGGTTGGTTTCCACGACGGATCACCCTGCAGGGAGAGCCGTATCCCCACGCCGCTGAAGGCGGTAATGACCCTATCTTCGCGGAAAGCGGCGACGGCGCGCACCTGCTGTGGATGTGGACGGAGCTAACGCGGAAGGGATTGGGAGATTACCGTTCGTCTCTACAACACGCTATCGAATCGTCCCAGCAAGCGCAGGGATTCTACGGCAGTGTCAACCATGATACCTACGACAGGCAGGAAAACGTGGCGTACGCCATCGCCTTCCGAACCTTTGTCCGCGCATCCGACCTGTTAGGCAATCCTGCTTTGAAGGAGCACGCCCTGCAGGAGATACTACCCGGGCTGGAACGGTTCGTGATGCACGAGGACCGTCACGGCGTAGCCACGAAAGGCTTGCTGTATATGGAAGATAGCTGGGACACCGCTTACCTGTGGGAGAACGCTGAGGCGGCGATAGCCTATCTGGAGGCGTACCATCTAACGGGCAATCGGTTCTATGAACAGCGTGCGGTGGACATCCTGCTCGCTATCTCCAGACACCACTACGGCGAGTACGGCTTCCTCACCGAAGGCGTAGACTGGAATAACCACGTCGGCAAACAGCACCATATCGGGCAGGCGGAGTACGGCGCAATCGCTTACACCGAGCCGCTGTTGAATAATTTATACCATGTGGAAGCGTACTGTTTGTGGAGAGGGATTTGACGGCAAGTCCCTGCCCCATGAGCCTTTATGTTATAATAGACCATAGCGAAAAAGCATCGCTCCAGTGTGAGGTGCGAAATGGCAGAGCATGGCTACAGGCTTTATGAGCGTATCTCCATAGACCCGAAGATATGCCATGGGCAAGCGTGTATCAGAGGAACCCGCATCCCTGTGCACCAGATAGTGCGGATGCTGGCTAATGGCGACACCATTGAGGATTTATTACAGGAATATCCATCACTGGAGCGGGAAGACATCTTAGCTGCTCTGCAGTATGTCGCTGACCTTGCGGAGGAGGGCGTAATCTCTCTGGAACCAGTAGAAGTGTAATGCGCATCATTGTAGACGAGAACATTCCCCGTAGAACGGTATCTGATCTGCGTGCGCGAGGTCATGAAGTCATAGATGTGCGTGGGTCCCCAGAAGAAGGTATAGATGACGACGCGCTCTGGCAAAAAGCTCAGCAAAATCACGCTCTGCTGATTACGACCGACAAAGGGTTCGCACGATTTAGAGGGCAACAGCATTGGGGCGTTCTCATCATACGGCTGAGGCAGCCAAACGTGAAGCGAATCCACAACAGGGTACTGCAAGTGCTGGAGCATTTTAGCATGACTGAATGGAAAGATGTGGTCGTCGTAGCGCGCGATACGGTGCTACACTGGTGGCATCCAAACGGATAGACTTTTACACCTACACCACCCCCTCCGGCTCCCACTCGCCGTCCGTTTCCGATTGCCAGCCATACTTGCCAATTAGCGGCACGAAAACACAATAGCCATGCTCTGACACATGCGCGTGTCCCTGCTCGTCCTTCTCCACAACTGTCAGTACCTGCTCGTAGCGATTGCCCACCGGAATCACCAGCCTGCCCCCGGGTGCGAGCTGCTCTAACAGTGGCTGGGGGATAAACGGCGCGCCTGCAGTAACGATGACGCCATCGTACGGCGCGAGCAACGGGTAGCCCTCCGTACCGTCCCCGACCACAAAGGTAATATTGCGGTATCCAAGCGAATCCAGCAACTCACGCGCACGCTGCGAAAGCGTCTGCTCGCGCTCGACGGTCACTACCTCGCTCGCCAGCTCCGCCAGAATCGCTGCTTGATAGCCGCTACCCGTGCCGATTTCCAGCACTCGATGCGAGGGAGCGGGGTCCAGAAGCTCGGTCATAATCGCTACCATGTAAGGCTGAGAAATAGTTTGTCCCTCGCCGATGGGCAGCGCATGGTCGGAATAGGCGTCGTAGATTCGCTCCGGCGGCACGAACAAGTGTCTGGGTACTCTGCGCATAGCATCCAGCACGCGAGGATGGGTGATACCTCGCGCCTCCAGCTGGTAATGCACCATGCGCTCTCGCGCCGATTCGTGATTATACGAGTACTCAACAAAAGGCACCTCAGCCACCTTCGTGCGGGTGCGCTGTGCATGACACAATCGGCGATAAGGCGCGGTGAGCCTTCTCCACGCCAGCATTGCCTCTGCCACTATCTCTTTAGGATATGGCGGTGTGCCGCTTCGATCGTATGGCTGGAACTTGCCTCCGTTGGCAATCATCACCTGCTTCCAGAGCACACAGGAGTCCTTGCCTTCGTGCAGTGCTTCCAGACGCCAGACAGTCTGCTGTGCCGTGCGCGCCTTCGCCAATTCGCCACGCAGGTAGTAGTGACGTACCGCCCACAGCACCTCGGGCCAAATCATGCACCCTCCACCAATGACGCCGCACCCACCGAGCTCCAGCGCGCGCAGGTAGAACGCCTCATCTCCGGCTATCAGAGCAAAGCCAGTCCCACGCACCACGTCTGCAATGGGAGCGAACACCTCCTCCTTGCTGGTAGACAGCTTCAACCCCGCGATACGAGGTAGAGCTGCCAATCGACGCATCAGTTCGGACGTCAGCTGGTATGCAGGGTCTGTGCCCCCAGGTTGGTAGAGCACCAGTGGGAAACGTGTGGCGTCATGAACCGTCTTGTAATACTGCCACACCACTTCTACAGGTGGTGCTTCATAAGCGGGCAACGTATCGGGAACAATCAGCACTGCTGCATCAGCGCCCGCTTTCTGCGCGTAGTTTACCAGTTCAATACTCTGCTCCGTGTAGCGAATCGGGTCAGGGCGTTCCCCGCGGTTCTTACCGAGGCACTCACCCATGGCGCCAATCAACACGCCCATCCCGCGCTGACGGCAGAGGGGAACGAGTGCATCGGTAAGCCGCTTCGTCTCGTCCACCGTGAATGTGTGCCATTTGCCCATCCCACTGCGCCCAAAGATAGAACGCACCGCTCCCGTATTCGCCAGGTAGTCCACCATGCCACGTGTTCCCGCGAAATCCAGCTGCCCTGAAGCATCGACCGGCGTCCAGAACGGTGCGATTACGCCGGTAAGGAAATCATAAGGGCTCCGTTCACTCATCACTGTTCTCCTCCCTATCCTCTTTGCATTCCGTATCGTAGGACGGATTCCTGCTTGCTGGAGGTGCAGTGAGATGAGATTCTTCGCTTTCAGAATGATAGAATAGAGCGTTCTTCCTTTGTCATGCTGAGCGTCAGCGAAGCAT
>JANWYZ010000062.1 GCA_025054895.1 bacterium
ATAGGGTTGTCGCCAGCTTTGAGCACAGGGCTCTCGTATACCTTCTCTTCCCCCACGAACACACGGAAAACGGCTGACCCCGGCCTTCCCAATACGCCATCGTCGACGCCGATAGTAGCGCGGAAGTGCCAGCGGGCGTCTGCCTGGGCGAGGTTTATAAGAAGCAACAGAGGGCAGAGCACGCCCCACCATTTCCAGTGGTGGGCTATGGTGGACAACGAACCCGCCTTCGCAGATCTTGCCTGTTTGCCTACTCCAGAAACACTGGTTGCGTCCATGCACGAGCCTGTCCTTCGCCAATCGCCTCTACACGAGCGTAGCCACTGGCTTTGTTCAGAAAGAATGTCGCCTGGCTGCCGCTCACACGTTCAACAACCTGTCCACGCAGGGTAATCAGCCGCAGTTCGCAGGCGTTTCTCGTGTTCACCCGATAAACACCATCATCCACCACAACCTCTTCTATCACTACACCAGTAGAGGCGTAGAACCTCCCCTCCCTGAGCGCGCTCAGTACCGCCTCTTTGCTGCGTTCGCGCACATTGACCGCATTCCACGCAGAGCCTATCTGCAACACACGGTGGGTGTCCTCGTTTGCGTAGCCCCATACCTGCCTGCCTTCAGACAGCAGTTTGTCCCAGCGGTCCAGCGCATACGGGCTGCCCTCCAGATACTCGATCACGTTGTTGTAGATTTCGATGCCGTGATACCGCTCCAGATGGAACAGCTGCGAGTCGCGCCAGTGGTTGAAGCTCTCTCCCCAATTCGGATGGTTCAGGATAACCAGTCCGCCCTGCTGCAGGGTGAGGTCTATCACCGACTGATAGCTGAGGTCGTGCGGCAGGGTGGAGGTCACGTTCACGCGCAGGATATGCTGCTGTGCGCTGTGTTCCACACCCGGGAAGACCAAAATCTGGGGGTAACGCGCTTCGTCTGCAGTGGCGATAACGTCGTGGTCGGTGAGCGCAACGAAATCGTAGCCGCGCCGAAGGAAAACGTCCAGCGTATCATCGGGAGAGAGTTCGCCATCGCTGAGAGTCGTGTGTGTGTGCAGATTGCCTTTGAGCCAGAGCGAGTAGCGTTGAGCGTATGGATTGTATCGTATCGGCATAAGGTCTCCTGTTACGAAGGTTAGCGTGTTTCAGGGCGGCGCGCCAACTCTATTCTAACAGAGTCGCAAAGGAAGATGCAACAGCATGAAAAGCGTAGGCGTAGATGTATGAAGCAGCTGCTACACGCTTTACCGCCTGTGCGCAGGAAGCGAGTAGTCCTTCTTATTGCTGGTGGTATATGCTACCAGCACCGTCTATTTTTGAGGCTGGTTCTGCCCGAGAACCACCAACAACCCCAGCACCGCGCCGTAGATAGCGGCGATGACGGGGTTGCAGAGAATACCTCAAGTACTGCCCACCTTGCGGGACAGCACGGACAGAGCCAACCCTATAACCGCTCCGCCCAGGATGGCAAGAATGGCTTTTGTCGGCATGAATGTACCCCCTACTGATTCCCGTCATCGGCTACCGACGCCGGTGCTTCTACAGACAAGTAAGGCAGTACCTTCGCCAGGATATGCTGTTTAGGCATCAAACCGACCAGGCGCTCGCGAGCGAAACCACGCGCAAACAGTATAAGCGTTGGGATACCCTGAATGCCGTAGGCGTTGGCGGTAATCGGGTTGTCATCGGTATTGAGCTTCACCACCTTCAACCGGCCCTGGTACTCACGCGCAATCTCTTCCAGAATTGGCGCAAGCATCCGGCACGGAGCACACCAGGGCGCCCAGAAGTCTACCAGCACCGGAATATCTGACTCCAGCACCTCTTGCTTGAACGTACTGGCGCTAACGTGTTTGATCAGACCGCTTTCTGCATGGTCGGACGCTTGCCGCCGTCCGAACAGTCCGAATAAACCCATATCCTGAACCTCCTCGTGTGGGTGATTCTGCGTTATGCCACAGTATTAGATACGCTTTACGCAGAAGGGGATTCACGATAAAATGAGAAAGGGGTGCAGGTCAGCGAAACATGCTCATTCAGCGACTACAAGGTGGTCTTATCGTTTCGTGTCAGGCGCCTGAAGACATGCCGCTAGGGCGGCCCGCGGTGCTGGCGGCCATGGCGGAGGCGTCGGTGCGAGGCGGCGCGGTAGGCATTCGCGCCAACCTGCCGCAAAACATCCGCGCGATACGCGAGCTGGTGGATGTACCGATTATCGGCATCTACAAACACACATCGCCGAACTACCCGGTGTACATTACTCCCACCTTCGAACATGCTCGCGCCGTTGTGGAGGCAGGCGCGCACATTGTAGCGATAGACGCTACCGCACGCGAACGCCCGCAACCGTTGCCGGAACTGATACAACGTATCCGCGAGCAACTTGGCGTGCCTGTCATGGCAGACATATCTACATTGGAGGAAGGCATTACTGCGGCGGAGATGGGCGCAGACCTGGTGGCAACCACCCTGTCGGGTTACACGCCGTATACGCAAGACCGTCGCGCACTCGGAGCAGACATCGCGCTGGTTGCACAGCTGGCGCAGAAAATCTCCGTACCGGTCATCTGCGAAGGGCGCATTGCCTCGCCAGAAGACGCCCGGCTCGCGCTGCAAGCGGGCGCGTGGGCGGTAGTGGTGGGCACGGCGATTACAGCGATAGACCAGGTGACTGCGCGTTTTGTGCAGAGGATGAAGCAACAGGTTCCGCATCACCGTGACAGCAGCGATTCCTGACATCGGGACATGAATGACGCCCCAGTACGCCAGTGGCTGGCTAAAGCAACATCTGTAGATTCACCATTCGCAACACCATCAGTTAGCGGGGTTCGCAAAGGGATTCTGCGCATTAAACCGGTTCATCGCCTCCTGGACGCCCTCAGCGATAGCCACCTCTACTGCATCAGCAGCGCGTTGCAAGGTTTCCTCGACGACTGGTTGCTCCTGAGGCAGGAAGCGTGAGAGCACATACTCCACCATCTGCCCCGGCGGGGGACTGCCGATGCCCACGCGCACTCGCGGAAACGTCTGGGTACCCACGCACTGGATGATAGAAGCCAATCCGTTGTGCCCGCCGTCGGAGCCTGAGGAGCGGACGCGGATTCTGCCAAGAGGCAACGCGATGTCGTCTACAACTACCAGCAGGCGCGAGGGCTCCAGCGGGTATCTTTGTAACAGGGCGCGCGCGGCTTCTCCACTGCGGTTCATGTAGGTCATCGGTTTCGCCAGCAGCACGGGTACATCGGCTACTGTGCCAAATCCATACTGTGCGTGGTCACGGTGCAGGCTCAGGCGGATTCGATGACGATTGGCGAGGATGTGCACCACCTCGAAGCCGATATTGTGCCGGGTGTGGGCGTACTCCGCGCCGGGGTTGCCCAGCCCCAGCACAATCCATTCAGGGGGTAATTCGGTTTTTCTGCGCATCGACCAGAACGGCATAGGTCAGGAGTTTCTGGCGCGCAGTTCTTGCGCTTGTTTCTCAAACAACAGGCTGACCGATTTATCCTTATGAATACTGCGTATAGCGTCAGCCAGCAGGTCTGCCACTGGAAGCACTGTAATCTTCTCGTTCTGTTTATCCGGAGGTACGGGGATGGTATCCGTAACAATCAGCCTCTGTATTGGCGAGTGCAGGATTCGCTCTGGGGCGTTGCCCGAAAGCACTGCGTGGGTGCAGCAGGCGATAACATCGGTGGCGCCACGCTGGATCAACGCTTCCGCGCCCTGCACCAGCGAACCACCTGTATCCACCATGTCATCGATCATGATGGCGGTTTTGCCGTCGACGTTACCCACAACCTCCATAACCTCCACCTTATTCGGCTCGGGGCGACGTTTGGCAATGATAGCGAAAGGCAGGTCCAGCATCTCCGCGAGCGCCTTGGCGCGTGGCGTTCCCGCAACATCCGGGGAAACCACCACACAGTTGCGGTGCGCCAAACCAGAGTCGATCAGATACCTTCCAATTTTCGGGCCGGCGTACAGATGATCTACCGGCAGGTTGAAGAAGCCCTGTATCTGTTGGGCATGCAGGTCTACGGTCAAGATGCGGTTCGCCCCCGCCACTTCCAGCAGGTTTGCTACCAGACGGGCGGTTATAGGTTCGCGTGGTTTCACTTTCTTGTCCTGTCGGGCGTAGCCATAGTAGGGTATGACACAGGTGATGCGTCTTGCTGAGGCGCGCCGGAAAGCATCCAGCATAATAAGCAGTTCCATCAAGTTCTCGTTTACAGGAGCGCAGGTGGGTTGCACAATGAAAACGTCCAGTCCACGCGCGTTTTCGCCCACCTGTACCCGGATCTCCCCGTCCGAAAAGCGTGATACCAGTATCTGCCCTAAATCCGTTTTCAAACATTTGGCAATTTCTCTCGCCAATAAAGGATTGGCGTTGCCGGTGAAGAGCCTCATGCGGTTTGTGTTTTTCCCATTCTTGCTGTCGTTGCGCATAGACTATCCCTCGGATGAAGATTGTTCCCGTCGTCGCTTTGCCCACCCCTCTTTCACCGCCTGCCGGCATCGAGCGATTGCCAGCGAATCGGGCGGTACATCCTCGGTGATTGCCGAAGCGGCGGCAACGTACGCACCGTCGCCTATCTCCACAGGCGCAATCAATGTGGCATGTGAACCAATGAAACAGCCTTCGCCGATAACCGTACGATGCTTGCGCTTACCATCGTAGTTGCAGGTGATAGTGCCCGCCCCGATATTAGTATTCGCGCCAATGTGCGCGTCGCCCACGTAGGTGAGGTGCGCCATGCTAACGTTCTCGCCAATCACGGCGTTTTTCACTTCCACAAAATCGCCAATCTTCGCACCGTTGCCCACAACCGTTCCCGGACGCAGGTTAGCAAATGGTCCCACCCGCACACCATCGCCCAGGCGGCTTTCCACAACCTGCGAAGCCAGCACCTTTGTGCCGTTGCCAATATGGCTGTCCTCGATGCGCGCCATCGGTCCGATTTCGCACTCCTCGCCAATAACCGTGTTACCCAGAATGTAGGTGTTCGGGTGGACGGTGGTGTCTTGCCCGATTTGTACGTCGGCATCGATGTAAGTGTTCGCCGGGTCCACAATGGTTACGCCGGATAGCATGAGATTGTGCAGAATACGCCAGCGCAGGCGCGACGCCACGTCCGCCAGCTCCACTCGCGTGTTGACCCCCAGCGCCACTTGCCAGTCGTCGGCAACCAGTGCTTCTACCTTATCGCCCCTGTGGGTGAACAACCCTATCACGTCGGTTAGATAATACTCGCCCTGCGCGTTGTCCGGGCGCACCTCTTGCAGCGCATCGAAGAGCGCAGGGGCGTGGAAGCAGTAAATAGATGTATTGATTTCGCGCAAAGCCAGCTGTTCGCTGGTGGCATCCTTTGCTTCTACTATACCCAGTACTTTGCCTCTCGAATCGCGCAACACACGCCCATACATTCCCGCCTCATGAGGAAATATGGCACTCAGCAGGGTAGCGGCTGCGCCGTTTTTGCGGTGATACTCTACCAGCTTGCACAGAGTGTCACTGTCAATCAGAGGAGAGTCGCCAGGCAGCACCAGCAGGTCGCCCTGATAACCCTCCAGCAGCGGCTTTGCGCTCATAACAGCGTGTCCGGTGCCGAGCTGCTCTTCCTGCAGGGCGAACTCGCACTGTCCGCCAAACGCTTGCTGCACACGCTCTGCTTCGTGTCCCACGACCACGATGATACGGGCTACTCCCGCCGATTTGCAGGAGTCCAGAAGGTATGAAAGCAAAGGTTTTCCGCACAGGAGATGAAGCGGTTTGGGTACACGGGATTTCATTCGGGTGCTTTTACCAGCCGCCATAATGACGGCGGTCAGGGAAGGTTTGCCCACACTATTCCTCCACTCAGAAGTAGTACCCCTCCGGGTGTGTTATAGCACTGTTTAGCGGTAACATGTTATCATTAACCATCCCTTCTGGTCAAGGGGAATGGATTACGAACGAGGCGGCTTCCCGTCGCCTTTTTTCGGGGGCTCTTGCGCGTACAGCTCCGACAGCTCAGCGAACAGGTTACGCTCTACTTCCGAACGCTCCTTTTCATCGTATTCCGCAATGCGCTTCTCCAATAAGCGCGCCAGCCGCACTACCCGCCACACCAGCATTACAATAACCAGACCCCCCAGCAGCCATATCAAGATGCGCAGCACGTCCACTCTTGCTTCACCTCTCTCGTGTATCCAAACCCTTGGCCCATGCGCTGTGCGCGTGACATAAAGCAACTGCCAGCGCGTCCGCAGCGTCGTCGGGTTTGGGCGTTTCGGCAAGAGCCAGCAATCGGGTCACCATATACTGTATCTGTTTTTTCTCCGCGCCGCCATAACCCACTACCGCCGTTTTCACCTGTAGCGGCGTGTACTCCACCCAATCGATACCGCGCTGCGCTACCGCTAGCAGGATGACGCCAATGGTGCGCCCGACACTGAACGCAGTGGTCTCGTTGCGGTTGAAGAACAACCGTTCGGTGACCACTATGTCAGGCTGATGTTCATCCAGCAGGCGACAGACCTGTTCATAGACGCGTTGTAGCCTGCGGGGCGCGGCGAGATTAGCGGGTGTGGTGATACAACCGAATGCCACAACCTTCAGTTTTTGTCCATCCTGCTGTAACACACCGTAGCCCGTAGTGGCTGTGCCCGGGTCAAAGCCGAGAATGACCACCCAATATCCTCCTGAGGTGTTCGCGGCTGAAGTCGTTCCCTCCAGCAGAGCGGAGCCAGCCAGTGCAGGTAAATTTGCTACCGCCTCAGCCCATGTTCTCCGTCAAACGAAGAATCTCGGAGACGCTTCACCCTCTTCAGCATGACAACAGAACATCTGCCATCCTGAACGTCTGTCATTCTAAGCGGAGCGAAGAATCTCCATCGTAGCCACATCCAGAGATGCTTCGCTCGCGCTCAGCATGACAAAGGGTAACTCAGCGACGCTGCTAACATCAATGCTACAGCATCACAACTTGACAGAGCATTAGTCCTCTTGCAGGTCACGAGTCAGCTCCACACCAGCCACTTTCAGGCGGTTGATTGCTTTTTCCAGCGCGGCGCGGGCGCGCTCGTGGTCGGCGGTGGGGTCCTGTAACATCTGACGGGCACGGATAAGAGCCTCACGGACGCGCTGGATATCGATATCCTGCGGACGCTCCGCTGTATCCGCCAGTACCAGTACCCGATTATTGGCGACCTCCATGAAGCCGCCTGAGACCGCTACGTCCTCTTCGGTGTCATCAGGATACCGGATGCGCAAGACCCCTACCCCCAGCTCGGTGACAAGCGGCGCGTGGTTCGCCAGCACGCCCAGATAACCCTCCGCGCCGGGAGCTATGATGCTGACCACCTCTTCCGCGAGCAGGGCGCGGTCCGGCGTTACTATCTCCAGGTGGAATGTCCTCGCCATCATGCGCCCCCCTGCTACGCTTGCGCCAGCAGACGCTGTGCCTTCTCTACCGCATCTTCGATAGTACCCACCATGTAAAACGCCTGCTCGGGCAGGTCGTCGTGCTTGCCCTCCACAATCTCTTTGAACGAGCGCACCGTATCGGCAACTGATACATATTTACCCGGGTTGCCAGTAAACTGCTCCGCTACGAAGAAGGGCTGGGACAGGAAGCGTTCGATTTTGCGTGCGCGCGCCACCAGCAATTTGTCCTCATCCGACAGCTCGTCGATGCCCAGAATGGCGATGATGTCCTGTAGTTCCTTGTAGCGTTGCAGGATCGCCTGCACCGCACGCGCCACTTCATAGTGCTCCTGCCCCACGATATTGGGGTCCAGGTTGCGCGACATCGACGCCAGCGGGTCAACCGCCGGGTAGATTCCCTTCTCAGCGATGCGCCGCTCGAGGTATACGTAGGCATCGAGGTGCGAGAAGGTGGTCGCGGGCGCAGGGTCAGTAGGGTCGTCGGCAGGCACATAGATGGCTTGCACCGAAGTAATCGAGCCGCGCTTGGTAGAGGTGATGCGCTCCTGCAAAGCGCCCATCTCCGTGCCCAGGGTAGGCTGGTAGCCCACTGCGCTGGGGATGCGTCCCAACAGGGCGGATACCTCCGAACCTGCCTGCACGAAGCGAAAGATGTTGTCGATGAACACCAGCACGTCCTGTCCTTGCTCGTCGCGGAAGTACTCAGCCATGGTGAGCGCGGTCAACCCCACGCGCAGGCGCGCCCCGGGCGGCTCGTTCATCTGCCCAAACACCATACAGGTCTTGCTGATAACGCCGGAGTGGTTCATCTCCAGCCACAGGTCGTTGCCCTCGCGGGTGCGCTCGCCCACGCCCGCAAACACCGACACGCCGCCGTGCTCGGTGGCGATGTTGCGGATGAGCTCCTGTATCAATACCGTCTTGCCTAATCCCGCGCCGCCGAATAGTCCGATCTTGCCACCCTTGTTAAACGGGGTCAGCAGGTCAATCACCTTCAGACCCGTCTCCAGAATCTCAGTGGTGGTAGACTGTTCCGGGAACGGCGGAGCCGGACGGTGGATAGGCATCCGCTTCTGTGCGTTGACCGGTCCACGCTCGTCAATAGGCTCGCCCAACAGGTTAAACACCCTGCCCAGCGTCTCCGGACCAACCGGTACGCTAATCGGACCGCCCGTGTCGACTACTGGCATGCCGCGAACCAACCCATCCGTAGAGTCCAGCGCAATACAGCGCACCATATCATCGCCTAAATGCTGCGCCACCTCGCACACCAGATGGATATCCCTCTCGGCGTCGTCGATGGTGACCGCATTCAGGATGGCAGGCAGTTCTTCTGCCGGAAAGCGGGCATCTACTACTGGTCCCATCACTTGCGCTACTGTGCCTATGGCCATCGAATATACGTCAACCTCCCTTGATTATGGTATGATGTCTTTTATAATCGCAACTATGTCTCATTCTGTCATTCTGAGCGAAGCGAAGAATCTCAAGAGATGCTTCGCCTGCCGCTCAGCATGACAATCTTAGGGTTCGCCCGTATCGCTACCGTGTCATTCTGAGCGAAGCGAAGAATCTCAGCTTGGCGATACTCCGAGATGCTTCGCTGACGCTCAGCATGACAAGGGAAGGACATTCTACCCTGTCATTCTGAAGTCTATGTTGTTTGTCAAGGAGAAGCACTCACGTGCTTCACTACGAGCTAAGACAGTTTGTCGGGCGCCGTGTTGGTAGTAGCGCACGTCAGTGCGCCTTTGTCATTCTTCGCTTCGCTCAGAATGACACAATCGTCGTGCGTCCCTTGCAGGCTAAAGCCTGCACTACCAGCGCTGTGCGTCGCGCTGCAAAGCGCTACTCGAAAATCTCCCTCACCCGACACTCGAAGCCGGGCAACACCTCTTCGCCCGAAAGCACGTCTTCTTCTTGTAACGCCCGCATGGGTTGTCCTGTACGATAGACGTATATTTTCTTCACCTCAGGGTCTACCACCCACACGAGGCGCACTCCTGCCTCCAGCCAGTCGTTCACCTTCTCTGTGACCGCACTGAAGGTATCAGCGGGTGAAACTACCTCTACCACGAGGTCCGGCGTGTAGCGAACGAAATGACGTGAACGGCTTTCTGGAGCCCGCTCACGCGAGACAAAGGCGAAGTCTGGCGCACGAACGGTCGCCGGATCCTCAGAAAGCACAAAACCCGTTTCTGCTGCAAAGGTATAGCCCAACTTGTGCTGCATGACAAAAAGGGTCACCAGCGTGCCTAAGCGCATCGCCAGGTAACCGTGCTCTTCATTCGCAGGTGCCAACTCGCGCAACTCCCCCTTCACCAGCTCCTGTCGCTTGCCCGTTCGGTGCGACAATTCCCACAGGTCGTCTACAGTGTATGTTTTTTTCTCTATAGCAACCGCCATCTTCTATCCCTGCCTTCAGCGAGCGAAAATCTCTGACACCTTGCAGGCAAAACCGGGCAACACGTCATCGCCTGTTAAGGTGTCTTCCTCCCGCAGTATCTGCACAGGATGCCCCGCCCGATGCACGCTGACCGTTCGGTCAGACGGGTCGACTACCCATACAAGACGGACTCCAGATTCGAGCCACTGACTCACTTTGCTTGTGAGAGCCGAGTAAGTATCAGTGGGAGAGACCACCTCCGCCACGATGTCTGGAACAAAACGGGCGAACTGCTCAGGCAATTCCCCTTCAGGCAATTTTTCGCGTCGAACGAAAGCGATATCTGGCGCTCGCAAGGTCAACGGTTCTTCAGACAAGACAAAGCCCGTCTCCGCCACTGTCACATAGCCACCGCCCTGAACCTCTACAAAGTTATACAAACGAGCAAACAACCGGCCGGCGACGATGCCATGCTTGAAGTTCGCAGGTGGCAACTCCCTCAGCCTCCCTTCTACCACCTCCCATCGTCCCGCAAGGGTGCGAGAGAGCGCTGCCAAGTCCTGCACAGTGTACGTTTTCTGTTTTGTGGCAACCGCCATCTTCTATCCCTGCCTTCAGCGAGCGAAAATCTCTGACACCTTGCAGGCAAAACCGGGCAACACGTCATCGCCACTAAGCATGTCCTCTGCCCGCAGCACACGCACAGGCTGGTCGGCACGGTAGACGCGCACACTCTGCTGCACCGGGTCCACTACCCACACCAGACGCACTCCCGCCCGCAGCCAATCGTCTACCTTCTCAGTGACCTCACTGAAGGTGTCGCTCGGCGACACCACCTCCGCCACCAGGTCAGGAATGTATCGTGCAAAATGGCGCGTCCAGTTTTCGGGGGCGCGCTCGCGCGAGACAAAGGCAAAATCTGGGGCGCGAACCGTTGCCGGGTCTTCCGAAAGCACGAAACCCGTCTCCGCAGCGAAAGTATAGCCTGAGCCGTGCTGCTTCACAAACTGCGTCACAATGGTAGCTAGATTAACGCAAAGGTACCCATGCTCATCGCTCGCAGGCGCCAATTCTCGCAATTCTCCTCTCACCAGTTCCAAACGCTTGTCTGTCTTATGAGAGAGCTCCCACAGGTCGTCTATCGTGTATATTTTTCTTTCCGTGATAGTAGCCATATCACACCCCTATTCCCCGATGCTTCGCCTGCGGCTCAGCATGACAGAGGGACAACACTGGAGAGTCGCGCTCCGTCGCGACCACGCAAACCCGACGGCTCGCCAGGAGCCTCGCCCTCCAACCCATTTGTCATTCTGAGCGTCAGCGAAGAATCTCAAGAGATGCTTCGCCTGCGGCTCAGCATGACAGGGACGGCGATGGAGGGTCGCGCTCCGTCGCGACCAGACCTGTCCACCTGAGCGAAGCGAAGAATCTCCGACCTGCTCAATCGCTCCGCCAGGTCACATGTCCATCTGCCCAGATGACCGCGCGCCCATACGGCGTCTGGATATACCCCACCATCGTCTCTGATGGCGTTTGGATGCTGCCTAATGTTTCCATGTTCATCAGGTAGAAGAAGTTCGTGCCCGGCAGATTGAAGAACCGACTGTCCTTCAGGTACGGTAACAACAGCCATTGCAAGTCTCCCGTATTCGGGGGAAAAGTCTCGTCGTAGTCCTGCACATACATCAAGAGCGCAAGTCCGATCTGCTTGGCGTAGGAGACCGCCGTCTCCTGCAGCTTCTCCCGGTAGAGCGCTTCGTACTGCTGGCGCGACAGTTTGCGCAACGGGGCGATCCATGCCGCCCCCTGCGAAACATACCACACTGCGTCGCCCGCAGGCGACAGGTCCGCCACCTGCACATCGGCGCACACCAGCACGCGCCCCTTCTTGCCCACCAGCCACGCCGAGCGTACCTGCGCCTTATCCTCCCCCGATCGCAGCTCTGCCGGCTCGATGGAGACCTCCAGTCCATGACGCGGGGGCTGCGGGCTATGCAAAGGAGGCTTCCCCGGTGCAGGAGTAGCCGTCACAGCTAGAGGGTCTACAAGATAGTATGTCTTTTCCATTCTGCCGCCTGCGCCCCCGCGTAGACGGCTGACCCACAGGGTATCCCCTCCCTTCGTCCAGATGCCCATCAGCCACATCCAGCGCGGGCGGTCATCCCACGATTCACCGAACAGCCGCTCGTAGGGGATGAGAGGGGTCAGCGAGCCATCCGCACGAAGCACCTGATAACCTTCGTCCCCCAGAAGCAACGCAAACGACTTGACGGGCGACACCAGTACATCCCGCCACCGCTCGGGTTCGCCCAGGATTTTCAAGGTTCCCGTTGGCGCGTGCAGACGAGCGTGGACGGTGACCTCCCCCCACGTACCTGCCTCGTCCTGACGCATCCCCGCGTGTAACTCCAGCAGGGCGACAGGCGCGCCCGCCATCCACTCTATCCTCCGCACCAGCTCGCGCCCTCGGGCGACCTCACCTTTCCACACCTCCCGCGCTCGCCGCTGCTGACGGTCCCACAGGAGGAGCGACCAGGGAACCCGTTCGGGTTCCTCCTCCGCGATGGCAAGGCGCGGAGTGCGCCGAACGACGAGGGCATATCTGCCGTCGGACGACCATCTGCCGTCCACCACCTCAGGCGGAGCTACAAACTCACGTGGAGCCACCATCACCGCTTCGCGCTCGGTGAACACCACCGGCAGGCGCATGACCTCTTCAGGAGACTGCGCCAGTACCCAGCTTACCGCCCACACTCCGCACAGCGCTGCCAGCAAGAGCAAACACAAACGGCGAGACATCGTTCTCACCCCCTTTGGGGGGACGCGCTCCGCCGCGTCCATCCGCACAACATCTGGAGGGACGCGCTCTGTCGCGTCCACGTACAGGGTCACGACAGAGCGTGACCCTCCAGAAGAGCTCTTGCAGGGTCACGACGGAGCGTGACCCTCCAGAGTCATTCATCCATGTTGGAGGGATGCGCTCCGTCGCATCTGCCATCCGTCATGGTCACGACAGAGCGTGACCCTCCAAAAGTTTGCCCTCCACGTTGGAGGAACGCGCTCCGTCGCGTCCACAACATGATGTGCTATCGTGTTACAAGCGATGGCAATGGTTTGTCCTGCAAGCTACCCTCAGGAACGGCTTCAGCCGTTCCTGCCCAGGGTCGCCTCTACCACCTCACGCACAGCTTGCGGGTTGCGCGCGGCGATTTCCAGCAAGATACGTGCTGCTCCTCTGGGGCGGCGTCTGCCCTGTTCCCAATTGCGCAAGGTGGAAGGGCTGATGCCTATCATGGCTGCGAAACGGGACTGAGATAGCCCGAAGTGCTGGCGTATCGCCTTGATATCCAGAGGTTGCCACTCAAACGCTCGCGCGGGAGCCTTTTCCCCGCGCAAAATGGCTCCACCTTCGCGCACGCTGTGAACCAGCTCCTCAAACAGGTCCTGATTCATGGATACTCCGCCTCCACGATGCGACGCAACGCTTGAATCTGCTCTGGAGTCAAGTCGTCCTTTTCATTCTTCCGAAAGATAAATAACATCAAGATAGTGTCTTGTTGCACTGCCCAAAAGTATATCACGCGCACGCCTCCCCTTTTACCAGAGTAGGAC
>JANWYZ010000063.1 GCA_025054895.1 bacterium
CTGCCATTGAGCTACCCCCGCCTGTGCTCACCAGAACAGAGGAAATCGCCCCAACGCCACCTCAGCGGCGCCACAGGAGCGGCTACTCCGGTGAACATCTGCACTTATTATACCTTACCACCCCGTCAGGCGTCAAATCGTTGCGCACTGCTTCGCCTGCTTAAGAACCAATCCCCCTTCATGGCAACGATACTGGTTTAGCCCAGCTGCTTTCTCAACCATGCGAACGCGCTCGCATGCACTTGCAGGTCGAACTTATGTCCGCCCGGGTAAAACTCACCCATGTAGTTGCTCGGTGCGCCAGTGCGGCGATAGTGTGCTGAAATGCGTCGATGCGCCGCACGCATACCATCTTGGGTGAAAAACCGTCGACGATTGAAACAGCACTTCCGCGCCTTGAGAGGTTCGCCCTGCTCCAAGCAAGGGGTGCAGGTTTGCAAACGGCGACGAAATCTCAAGATGAATAGAAAGAACACAGGAACGACACCGGGCGACGGCTAATGTACACATACACAACATGATGGGAGGAGAATAGTGCGCTCTCTGAACAGAGCTTTTACCTTGATCGAACTCCTTGTGGTTATCGCTATCATTGCCATCCTTGCAGCGATACTGTTCCCCGTTTTCTCACAGGCTCGCGAGAAGGCGCGACAGACCTCCTGCCTTTCCAACATGCGCCAGCTGGGCATCGCCCTGGTGATGTATATGGAGGATTCCGACGGTCTCAGCTTCTTCTTCGGGCACAGCAGTCGGCTGAGCCGGTGCTATTCTGCCGCCCCGCTGGGGGCGACGCGCCAGAACCGCTGGTGGAACCAGATACTGCCCTATACGCGCATGGGGGGCGCACTGCTGGTATGTCCATCAGACGGAGGAAGGACGCCTCACGTGCTGGAGAATGGGCAGGATGGCAAGCCGCACGTACCCCGCTCGTACGTGGCGAATCGCGCCGGGGAATGCCTGTCTATCGCGGCGATAGAAAATCCCGCAGACATCGTGATTGTTACCGAGAAGGGCGACCCGTTTGACGACTCATGGTTCGAGCCTCCCAAGAACCTGTATGATAAGGCGGGCTACAATCAGCCGGTGTTGGCGATGACGCGCCACTCAGGAGGCTGCAATAGCATGTTCTTCGACGGACACGCCAGGTGGCTAAGCCGCGGCGCATGGCTGTCTAATCCTTGTGGGGAGCCGTATTCCGGAGTGGAGTTGATTCGCCGTTATCCTATCCCCGGCGGCGATTTCTGGCACCAGAACTGCCCACAGTAGAGGAATTGTGGTATAATCTCGCAATGGGCAGAATGCCGATAATCAGGGAGGGAGATCTGGCATGAAACAAGGCATCCATCCAGAATACAAGGTTGCGACGGTGACCTGCGCTTGCGGGAACACCTTCACCACACGCTCGCTCAAAGAGGAGATTCACGTCGAAATCTGCTCGCAGTGCCACCCGTTTTTCACGGGTAAACAGAAAATTGTGGATACCGGTGGACGTGTGGAGCGGTTCCTGCGCAAATACGGTCTACAGGGATAGTGCAGTCACCCGTCCAGAGGGAGGGCGCGATGCAACAGAATACGCAATATGGCGGGCAGGCGGTCATCGAAGGGGTGATGATGCGCAGTCCCCGATACTTTGCGGTAGCGTGTCGCCATCCCAATGGCGAGATTGTGCTGAAGCTGGAAGACCTCGCCAATTCTTGGCTGACACGCCTGAGATGGCTCAATCGCCCCTTCCTGCGGGGGACGCTCGCCTTGCTCGACGCGATGGCGCTGGGTATACGCGCCCTGCGCTTCTCCGCTGACGTGCAGCTGGAGGAACAGACGCAAACCATCCAGCAGAAACGCATCAATGACCTTGCTATCGGCTCTACGATGATTGTGGGGCTCCTCATTGGGCTGGGGCTATTTGTTGCGCTGCCTACTACACTCACCCAGCTGCTACCGTGGAAGCATCCTGTGCTGTTAAATATGCTGGACGGCATCATCCGCATCGCCCTTTTCATCGGTTACGTACTGGCAGTAGGAAACCTCAAAGAGATCCGGCGGGTGTTCCAGTATCACGGCGCGGAGCACAAGGCGATTAACGCCCTCGAGGCAGGGTTGCCGCTTACGATGGAGAACGCGAAGGCGCAATCGCGTATTCATCCCCGCTGCGGCACCAGCTTCGTGATGGTGGTGTTGATACTGGCTATCTTCGTGTTCTCGCTCACGGGTCGCCCGCCGATATGGATACGCATCCCTCTGCATATCGCCCTGCTGCCCCTGGTGGCGGGCATCGCGTACGAAGCCATCAAATTCGCAGGCAGATACAAAGATTCGCGTTTTACCCACTGGTTGCTCGCGCCCGGACTATGGAGCCAGCACATCACCACGCGCGAACCGGACGAGTCGCAGATAGAAGTTGCCCTGCGCGCTCTGCAAGCGGTAGTGGAGCAGGAACGACAGACGACCGAAGTGATTGCGGTGGCGTAGTGTGTCCCCCAACTGAAATTGTGGGGTGTGGGTTGGGGCAGTAACAGTGCCCCCCGATTAAAATCGGGGGCTACGAGTGGGATAGAAATCCGCCGCCACGGATCAACCTGCGCAGGCAGGTTGTGTCGCAATCATAGCCCACCATTTCAATGGCGGGGCACGGCGTTGACCCATATTCCATAGCCCACGATTTCAGAGGCGAGGTCCAGAAGACTCTGGCTCCTCTATCGTATAGACTCTAAACACATATACCTCCACCGGCTCAGCGTTGCGGATGCCCGCTTTTTGCCTCGCTATGGTGAGCATTCGGCGCACCGTGCGCCCTTCGTGGGGCAGTACCACCGCACTGCGGCTACCGCTTCTTATCAGCACGCCGTGCTCACGCGGGCGAATGTGTTCGGGCGAGATGGGCTCTGGCTGGCTAACGACGAGGGTAAGGATAATGCGTAACTTTCTCACCTCATCTGCTCGCAAGGGAGGGAAGCGTGTGTCGCGGACGCACACTCCCTTCGCCACTGTCACAATCTCCTCGACGAGGTGACGCTGCTGAGGCTCCAGCGTGCCCCAGCAGGCGCGAAGTTTGCCTTCCTTTACCAGCGTAAGGAACACCCCGGCGCGCCGCGAGGTGAGCTGCGGTGGAACGTTGCGTGGCAGGTAATAGGACCTGCCGCGCGCAGCTGCCTCCAGAGCGTCTCGGGCGAGACGAAGCACTTCCTGTTGCTGAGCGGGAGGTATCATCACAAAAAAATTCTTCGCGAAACGCTCGAACTCCTTGACAAATCTCAGGTGCTATGATATACTCAAATTACTAATGCGCTTTATTTCATAGCATATATATTGGCTTAATCAGCATCTGAAAAATCATTCTGTATTCGCAATAAAAGCAATTTTATATGACTATAATGGCATTATATCAGCAGTAAACTCTTCAAGTAAATAACAAAAGCGCTTGATTATATAAAAGGAGGTGATGCAAATATCTGTAGTTTTGGGCCAGTCTCCTTCTGTAATTAAGCGGCTTCAGTGATTTGAGGACGGCAAAAACCCATTATTCACCAACAGGAGGGTACGACATGAAACGACACGGTTTTACGCTTATCGAGCTGCTAGTGGTTATCGCAATTATTGCGATACTGGCAGCAATCCTGTTTCCCGTCTTCTCGCAAGCGCGAGAGAAAGCTCGAGGCACTTCCTGCTTGAACAATCTCAAGCAGATTGGCTTGGGCATCCTGATGTACATGAGCGATTACGACGATACCTTCCCGCTGTCCCAGTATGGCGGCGAGCAAGCTGGACCGCAGATTATCTGGCACAGCGCCATCTGGCCCTACATCAGGCACGGCGACCGCTACCGCGACCCCGCGACAGGGGTCGAGCAGACGTGGGGACAACATGGTATCTATGCCTGTCCTTCTTTCCCCGACCGCAACCAGAGCTGCAAGTACGGTTGCCACTACGACCTGTTCGGCGACTGGTATGGATGGGTACCTGGTATGCCACGAACCTCCGAACGACATGCCGCCCAAATGTCTGTCCTCGACTCCCCCGCTGAGAAGGTTATCGTGGTGGAGAAGGGCGTGAACGACGCCTTCTGGGGTTGGCCCTACTTCGGCACGTGGCAGTGGGACTGGACAGGCTCGGTAGGTGGTCGTCCCCCCACACGAGATGGCGCCGAGATCGCCCTGCAGCGCGACTGTGACCTGGTGAACGATGGCGACGTTTACGCCACATGGGCAGGCTGCGGCATGATGCCACGCTATCGCCACACGGGAACCTGCAACGTCATCTTTGCTGACGGTCACGTCAAGGGTATGGGACGCGGACAAATCCTGTGGTACCGCAATATCTACGTGCCCGTCGGTAAGGCTGGCGAGTGGACGAGCCAGGGGTGGTATCCGTACTAAGGAGCGCCCACCCCTACGGGTGAAAAACAGGGGCGGGACATTTCTCTGCCTCGCCCTCGTGAGAAGAAATGGAGCGGACGACAATGGATAGCAACAAGAAGAGGCTGATTGCAATTGTGCTAATCTTGCTGGCAGTGCTTATCTTCGCCTTCCAGTACCAGCGAACCAAGCAACCCCCACCGAAAAGGATGACCGCTGAAGACATCAGGGCGGAGATTCAGCGCATTCAAAATGACCCGAACCTGCCCCCTCAAGCGAAGCAGATTGCTATCCAGCAGCTGCTCAGATTTCACCCCGAGGCAGCGCGGGAGCTCCAGCAGCAACAGGGCAGGTAGGTTGGTCCCGTACCGAGTCACAGCGCTGGCTCGCGGAAGCGATGTTCGAAAGTCACACCTTTGCGTGTGGCACAATAGAGTAACTAAAACGTTTTATATGTTTTTTGTGCAGACATGACGCGCAAGCAAGTGTTACAACGCTTCAGGCGCGTCAGCCAACCGGCTGTTTGCAGCAACGGGTCAGCCTGTTGCAAAGTAATCCTGTGTTCCAACACAGGTCAAACAGTGGCTGGATTATAACTTGAGGCTGCGACTGGCGAGACGCTGAAACCGAACGGCACAAAAACCTCTTGTCGCCCCGCATAAGCTGCGGTACTATAATAGATTGGAGAGAACAAGCAATGCGTAAAAAGTTACCGACTATCCGGGAAGTTGCCGAGGCGGCAGGGGTTTCCATCTCTACCGTCTCCAATGTGCTGTATGGGAAGCGGGGTTTCTATGCGCCCGAAACCGCGCAGCGCGTCTGGACCGCGGTGGAGCAGCTGGGCTACCGCCCCAACCATATTGCTCGCAGTCTGGCGCGCCGTCACACCTTTACCATTGGGGTTGTGGCGGAACAGCTGCTGGGTAATGTTTCTCATAACCTGTACTTTGGGGTCGTGCTGGACGGCATTTTGCAGGGCGCAACGGACAGAGACTATCAGGTGAAGATTGTACGGGTTCCCGCCAGCGCGTACGAGAAGGCGTTCGGACATATCGAGGACGGTTCGGTGGAGGGGGCGATTCTTCTAGCGCTGCCGGCGAGTAATCCGATTATCGAACGTATGGAGCAGAGTAACATCCCTTCGGTAGTGGCGGGAAGCATTCCTCCCAGTTCGAAACTGCCCTGTGTGGACGTGGAAGACATCGGCGCAACCTATCAGGCGGTTCGGTGGCTAATCAGTCTGGGACATCGGCGCATTGGCATCATTACTGGAAATTTGAACTACTGGAGCGCAAGGCGACGCGAGCAGGGCTACCTGATGGCACTTCGAGAAGCAGGCATCGAGCCGCATCCTGCATGGCGGTATGAGGGGAACTTCTCTTTGGCAGCGGGCGAGGCTGGGGCGCTGCAGCTGCTGCGTGCGGAGCCGCCTCCCACAGCTATTGTGTGCGGCAACGACCGGATGGCGATGGGAGTGCTCCATGCATTGCAAAGACAGGGCGTTAAGGTGCCGGAACAGATTTCCGTGCTCGGATTCGACGACGAGGAAACAGCCACATTGACCAGCCCGCCGCTAACCACCCTCCGCCAGCCCATGTTTGAAATTGGCTTGAAAGCCGCTGAGCTGCTTCTGCAACAGATAGAACTGGGCAAACGGCTCCAGCATACCCTGCTGTTGCCGGCCGAGCTGGTGGTGCGCGAGACGGTAGCTCCTCCGCCGCCTGATCAGTGACTTTTTCAGGGGCATCCAGCCGGTACTCGCGGATGGTGTAGTGCATATCGGTCCCTCCGGAATAATCTGGCCTGAGCCTCCAGCAGTGTATCGGTTCGTAGAGGAAGTCGTTAAGGTGAGGGCAGAAGCACCCAGCCTGTCATGGCGGGTATCTGTAGGGAGCACCATCCGTTGCGCTCTACGGTGACGCGCTGCAGCACAGCGCTCTCGTCGGAACGCAGTACCACCCGGAGAGAGCGCGCGGTCGTGGGTATCTTCAGACGAACAGCGGCAGACTTTTCGCCGTTGTTGATGGCTACCAGCACCTGCTGTTTGCCATGCTGGCGCAGGTAAACGTAGACGTTACGAGAGTCGTCGGTTAACAGCGTCACCCAGTCGCCGCGACGGAGGGCAACATGCTGTCTGCGCAGGTGTACCAGAGAAGCCACGTACCTCCGTAACGCCTCGCCCTCTGCTGGGGGGATCCAATCCATCGGTCGGCGGTTATCGGGAATGTTTCCTCCTTCCATGCCCACTTCATCTCCATAGTAGATGGCTGGCGCGCCGGGCAGGGTCATCTGCAACAGAAAAGCCAGCCTCACCTTGCGCCAGTCGCCCCCGCAGAGAGTGCGTAGCCGATGCGTATCGTGGCTACTGAGCATGTTGTACATACTGTATGTCACCGCGCGCGGGTAGGTCATCGCCAGCAAGCGAAGGCGGTCGTCCAGCACCGAAGGGGTGGTGCGTCGAAAAGCCACCCAGTCCAGCACGAACCCGCGCCAGGGGTAGTTCATCACTGCATCGAACATGTCGCCGCGCAACCAGTGGGTGGCGTCGCCCCATATCTCACCGATGATGACCGCATCAGGGCGCACGCGCTTCACCTGTTTGCGGAACTCGCGCCAGAAGTGGTCGGGCACTTCATTCGCCACATCCAGCCGCCACCCATCAAAAGGAACCCGTCGCATCCACGGGAGGATAACCTTATTTAACAGATAATCACTGACCTCCGGGTTCTCGTGATTCAGCTTGGGCACGTACGGGATGCCCCACCAGGCAGAATACGGCGCGGGGTTCTCGATCTTCACCGGAAAGCGATGTACAGTAAACCAGTTACGGTATGCCGACTTCTCCTGCTTCTCCAGCAGGTCACGGAACGCGAAGAAATGCACGCCCACGTGGTTGAACACGCCGTCCAGTATCAGGCGCATGCCTCTTCGCTTCAGCTCACGGCACAGAGTAATCAACGCCTCGTCGCCACCGAAGTGCGGGTCAACGTGAGTGTAGTCATCGGTGTCGTACTTGTGGTGCGTGACGGAAGTGAAGATAGGCGTCAGGTAGAGCGCCGTTACGCCCAGCTGATTCAGGTAACCTGCTTTCTGCACCACGCCCCACAGATCGCCGCCGAAGAACTGGTCGGTGCGCCCCGTCTCGTCGAGCGGTTTGTTAGCATCCGGGTCGTTCGCGCGGTCGGCATTCAGGAATCTGTCGGGCACAATCTGGTAGAAAATAGCGTCTGCTACCCATGCGGGCACTCGCACGTCGGGTAACTGTTCTGGATGCAAGCGGAACCACTGCGCAGGTCTGGCATCGGTAGCTCCCTGCGGAGAAAGCCATACCTGCTTGTTTCCATCTCGTACCATAAACAGATACTGCACAGGTCGCCGTGCAACGCTCAGGCGGTAGTAGGCGAAGAGAGTATCCTGCGCCACGCGCGGCACAGGCTTCTTGATGAACCGCTTGCCGTCGTACAGGGTCACCTCAACCCGTTGCACATCATCGCGCCGCGTGCGCAGGGTAAGCACAGCCTTTTGACCGTCCGCTTGCAGATAGAGCATATCGCGCGGCTCGTGACGCAGCGCGGATAGTGTAATCAACCCATCCCCTGCCCGAGCCGGCGGGTTTAAGCCTCTTGCCTCAACAACCAGCAAAGAGTTGATATTACCCATGCCGTCATCCACGTTCTGCACGGCGTTGGGGTCGGTGCGCCATTCGGTACCATTGACCACGAACTTATACTGGTACACGCCCGGCATAAGGTGGAGAGTCAGGGTCCATGTCCTGCCGCCGTCCTCACTGTGCATGGGGTTGCGCCCCACCTGCCAGTCGTTGAACGTGCCTGCCAGGTATACTACCTGCGCGGGTTCATCCAGCTGCAGGCGAAAGGTGACAGGAACACCGTCCTGCGCCGGTGTTGCGCTGGCAAACAACAACCAGCACAAGACGAGGAGGAAGCCGATAAAACGCTCCGCGCCGCGCTCCCGTTTCCGATAAGGGAGGAAGATGCGCCCTCCTCTTCTTACAGGGGATAGAAGTGAAGAGGGATTTTCACGCGCCCGGCACATGCCCACCTCACACCGACGCCCTCTCCACCAGATGGCAAGGCACAATATAACGCCTGTGAGGAACTTCACGTTCCTCTATCTGGTGAACGAGAACCTCTGTTGCCATCTGCGCGAGGGTGCGGATATCCACTACCACCGAGCTCAGCGGCGGGTCCACGTACTGGCAGAAGGGTGAGTCGTTGAAGCCAATAACCGCCAGCTCCTGCGGGATGGCGACCCCGCGTTCTCTTGCGGCACGCAACGCTCCTACTGCTACCAGGTCATCCACCGCTACTACCGCTGTAGGCGGTTCGGGCAGGTTTAGTAATCGGCTCATGGCGCGGTAACCATGCTCTTCGGTAAAATCGCCCCAAAGCACCAGTTCAGGAAAGCAGCACACTCCAGCCTCTTTCAACGCCTGTTGGTACCCGGTATAGCGGTCCTCACATACAAAAAGCCCACGCGGTCCGCTAATGTAGGCAATGCGCTGATGCCCTTTACGGAGGAGATATTCCGTTGCCATCCGCCCCGCGCCGATGTTATCGTTGTCCACCGAGTACACTGCGTCGGTCGGCTCATAGCGCCCAATGAGCACAAAGGGGAACCCCTCCTCCAGCAGACGGGGCATCCGCTCATCCTGTGTCTGCGGTTCCACTAAAATCAGCCCGTCTACACGGCGTGTACGCAGCAGGTCTTCATAAATAGCGCGTCGTGACTGCACCGCCCGCGCCGCGTCTACGCACAGGTGGTACCCTGCTTTGCCTGCAAACTCGATAATCGAGGCGATGAGTGCGCTGAAGAAGGGGTCACGCGCAAGCTGCTTGGGAGAACGGTGTACCACCAATCCTAAGATGCCTGTACGTTGCGACCGCAGTGATTGCGCCCGAGCGTCGGGCACGTAGCCATGTTTTTCAATGACCGCCAGCACGCGCTGGCGCAATTCCTCATTCACGCGCGGGTCGCCACGTAATACCCGCGAAACAGTTGCCTGCGATACTCGCGAGAGTTTGGCTATCTGGTTCTGTGTCAGTTCCGGCATCGCTTACGATTGGAATACGTATTCTGGTACACAGTATATCCCTCTTGAAACCGGATGTCAAGGGGAATACAGCCTGGCGACTGACGCAGCTTCTGCAGTTCGCGCCTTTCAACGATGTGCGGTATAATGGTAGCAGGAGGGAGCTTTTATACGGATGGTAGTGGAAGACCTGCTGGTTCTGGCTACCATTATCGGATCACCTTTAATCCCCCCTCTGGAACGCGCCGCCCTGGTAGTGCGCATCGAGGAGCGCAATCGCCCTGAGCCGCCTGCCGAGGTACCAGCAGGAGACGATACATTGGAAGGGATTGTCGAACGCTTTCACAGCATGCCTTACGAGGAGTTCTACGCCAGCCTGTCTGAAGAAGAGAGGCGTCGTTACCTGCGCCAACGCTATCGGCGTGACGTACAGATACGCCTTGTGGAGGGCGAAGAGATATACTTTCTGACAGGTTTCTACTGGGAGCGTTAGGGAGAGTAGCGCCTCGATGAAAAAATGGCGCGCCCGGAGGGACTTGAACCCCCGACCTTGAGGTCCGCAACCTCACGCTCTATCCACTGAGCTACGGGCGCGCGTCTACACCTGTTATTATACATTCCGCTCTGCCAAAAGTCAAGTTAGCATCCGCCGCGGACGCGCTTTTTCTCCCCCTTGACTGGCTCCGAGGGCTGACTCTGCTGTATCAATTCTGGTATCACGCTCTTCGCCTTCGTGCGGAAACGGTAGGTGAACTCTTCCATCATGTTCTGCGCGGGACGGGAGGGCTGGAAGTTCAGTACCTGCTCGCGGAAAGCATCCAGACCGCCTTCCAGAATCTGCACCCGCTGGAAGCCCAGTTCCCTCGCGATGACCGCCATCTTGCGCTCGGTCAGCTCATCATTGGCAACGAAGACGTTGATTTTCCCCTTCACGCGAAGCAAACGCGATGGCTCCTGCTCGAACAGGTTATCCACCGTGAAGGTGTACGATTTCGGCAGACGTTGCTGAGCGATTTCGGCTTCGGGACGGAAGTCTATCACCTGAATGCGGTCATCATCTTTGTCCATCAGGCGAAAGGCGAACTCATCTACGCTCATCGTTTCTACAGGATATGAGCGCACCAGCTCCTCATCCTGTACCAGACGCAACAGGTCTGCCTTGCGGTCGGTAAACGAGAAGGCGGATATCGCCAGCACAACTCCCGCCGCCAGCACCCACGCGCGAGAAGGGGTCCAGCGCAAAAGCGGCGCTGGTCTGCCGTTGACCTTCCGCTCCACATAAGACGCTACAGTGAACGCGGCTAGCGCGAATAGAATCATCACGAGAGCAAACAGGCTTGGCGAGATGCCCAGAGTCTGTGAAATGCGTGGGCTGCCCAGATTCGACGCCTTATACAACCCCTCGAATAGCGGGTAGCCCTCGGCGAATATCAACACCCCGACCAGCGCGCCGCCAACCAGCGCAAGCGCGTCCAGCTTACCAATAGCGGCGGCGCAGAAGCTGGTACCCGGACAGTACCCCCCGATGACAAAGCCCAAGCCCATAATCAGCCCACCGACAATCGCCGACCAGAGGAAGGTGGGATTGATGTATACCAGGTTCATATCCAACAAGCCGAAGTGGTCTAACGCCATCACGCCTACCATCGCCACGATACCAGCGGTGAAGAAAACGCGCAGCACCGTGAAGTCGTAGCCATAGAACAACCCCACCAGCCGGCGCGAGGAGGAGAACCCCGCCTGCTCCAGTATCGCGCCGAAGGCAATGCCGATGAACAGGGCAAGAACGTAGTTCAGATTCTCGCTGATCAGGTCTGGCACTAACGGTCCCATAGTGCGCCTCCTATACCCACAGCTTGCGGAAGAAGTAGGCGAAGACATACGCCCCCGCGAAGATAGCCAGCATGGTCAGGATGCCGCCCGTCGCCTGAACTGCCATTCCGCTGAGCGCGGCTCCGCTGGTACATCCCCTGCCCAGCTGCGAGCCAATACCCCATAACACGCCTCCCGCAAACGCCGCCATCAGGCGAGTGCGAGAAGCCACACGCGGTCCCTTCTCGGTGACCAGTTTGAGCCTTCCCGCTGCCAACCCCGACAGGAACGCGCCGATGAATACACCTGCCACCTCGAACACCAACCAGCTTTTGAGCGGTTTACCAGCGTGGTCTTCCAGATACTCGCGGTAGTACTCCGACGATTGGGCGTGCCCCGGGGCAATTGCATGCACACCGGCCACGACCGTGCTCTTGATGGCTCCGCTCGCGCCCAGCCCGCGTCCGGTAATGTAGATGGTCACAAGCAGCAACAAGCCGAGCAGGACGCCAGCCAGATAGGGGTTCATGTATTTTGTTTCACTCATGTCTGTTTCGCCTCCGCCGTTGAGGGTGTCGGTGCAGCGGGTTCTTCCACTTCTTCATAGCCTGTAATCATGGCGCGCAGGTTGGAGAACACTGTTTCGCCCGTTGTGGTCATGTACAGATGCACTATCAGAAACGCCATCAACAGGAAAGCGCCCAGTGTATGCGCCAGGGCAATCCACTCCAGTGACTCGATATTGATGGCTTCGACACCGTAACGTGAAGGGTAGCGATAGAACATGTACAGCAAACCCGACGTGACCACCAGCGGGAACAACACCACCTTCAACCCGAAGTAGGTAAGCCTTTGCAACGGGTTCAGCTTGCTGAGGGTGGTCTTCTTCGCAGGGTGAGGCGCATTGCGAAAGATGCCAAACAGGTAATACTCCAGCTGTGCTCTCAGCTTCTCGCGCGTGGGTACATACTGCCGCCACTCGCCGGTGGTGAAGTGCCAGAAAATGGCAAAGACCACCAGCACTATCAGCAAATACGCGGCGATGTTGTGATACCTTACCGCCTCCCGAAAACCGAAGAAGGTGTATGAACCATGTATCTCGAAACCGGTGAAGGCAAGGAACAGCACCAGCACCGCCTGCGTCCAGTGCCAAAACCGCTCGAAGCCGGTGTATATCCGCACGCGCTTTTTGCTCATGGGTTACCCTCCTTGTTGCGCTTCCACGCAGAAAACATGCGCATCCCGCCGTGCGCCAATACCCCCAACAGCGAGAGCCACAGGATGCTTTTACCTATTGCCTCCACTTTCGGCGAGTAGTCACGTCCGGGAATGTAGAAGTCGGTCAGGTTGGCGATACGGCTGCCCTGGCGCGTATGGCACTCGGTGCATTTCACGACGTTCTCCTTCGGCGCGACCATGTGGTTGATCGGCCAGTACATCACGGTCTCCACAAAATCCACCCTCCCACTAAAGGGCAAACCACGCTCCTTCATGCCCACTTCAACCGCCTTTACGGGGTCGAAATCCTTCCACAACGCCCCCACGCCGTGCTCTGGCGCGAAGAGCTTGGGCAGTAGCAGCAGCTGAGTAACCGGATCGTAGAATTGCCGGGTGCGCATGATTTTAACCGGCACGATTTTGGCGTCGGGGTCTGCGTAGGAGCCTGCCAGACGGTTAATCGCCACCGGCTGCGATGGGTCTGTTACCCGGTCGCCGGGGAGGTAGTGGTCAGCGGTACCGTTAAACCACACATAGTCCGGTTTGAGGTTCTTGCCCCAGCGGAAACTGCCTTTCTTGGACAGGTAAACGATGTTGCCTTCGGCGTCTTTCTCCTCGTATGGTTTGCCATCGCGCAGCTTACCTGCTGTAGACCAGTCCCAGTAGACCATTGTGGCGTTCTCTTTCGCATAGGTGGGGATATGACAGGTCTGGCAAGCCACCTTTAAGGTGTGCTCGTTGAGCAGGTCGTCGGTGTGCGGAGTGTTTCCGTGGCACTGTTCGCAGGTCACGCGGTTGCGGTTCATCGAGGAAAGCGAATACAGTTTACCCCGGATATTATGCTTCTCGGTAATGTGACAATCGGTGCATTGCATGTTTGCCCCATCCGACGCCATGTGCACATCCAGCTCGCGCGACGGTTCGAGTAAAGCCTCCTCCAGATCGCCGTGTTTGACGTTGTTACCGCCGCCGCCAAAGAAGTGGC
>JANWYZ010000064.1 GCA_025054895.1 bacterium
AACATGTCCAGACGAGCCCGTGCGGCGGCAACGCCTTCCAGCGCGGTACGATATTGCGTGCGGGCTAACTCGAGTTGCTGTCTGGTGGGCAGGCGGTCGGTGTACAGCTCCTGAACCACCAGCAGGTTGCGCCTTGCACCCTCTAATTGCGCCCTTGCTTGCGCCTCCGCAGCGCGAGCCTGCTCGCGTTCTTCCGCCCGCGCCCCTGCCAGTATTTCCGCCAACCGAGCCTCTGCCGCACCAAGCGCAGCGCGTGCGCTATCACGCCGAGCGATAGCGGCGTCCAGTTGCTGTTTGGAGATGGCGCCCCCGGCATACAGGCTCTCCGCGCGCTCGGCGTCTTGTTGCGCGTTCAATGCCTGTGCCTTCGCTTGCTCTACCGTTGCATACGCCTGCGCGACCTGTTCGGAACGTGCGCCTGCCTCTACCAGCTCCAGCTTTGCCTTCGCTTGCCGGTAGGCGTTTTCAGCGGCTTCGTAAGCGGTCTGCGCGCTCACCATCTGCGCTTTCAGCTCCGTCGCTTTGGCAAGCATCTCCTGAACCGTTTCCAGCGTTCGGCGCGCGCCGTCTGCCGCTGCCTGCGCCTGAGCAAGACTTGCCCGAGCCTGACGTATCTCCTCCTCACGCGCTCCGCGCAGCAGTTCCGCCAACCTCGCCCGGGCTGCCTCATACGCTCCCTGCGCCTGCACCACCTGCGCTTGAGCCTCCCTACCGTCTAGCAGGGCAATCACTTGCCCCTCCTGTACTGTGTCTCCCTCATCGACCAGCAGTTTGAGAATTCTGCCCGAAACCTTTGCGCTCACGTCGACCTCAGTGGCTTCAATCGTGCCGCTGACAAGAATGGCATTTTGCGGTTCAGCAGGGCGCATCCCCCACACTCGCCACAACGCTGCCCCAGCTACCAGGACAATTACCATCAATGCCACGCTGCGTATCCGCTTGTGTCCTCTCATCGTGCGATGCCTCCGAGAACCAGGTTGGCGAACCACTGCGCGTACTCTTCAGGGGTGTAACTGCCCAGCACCTCCGCTTTCGCCGCTGGATCGCACGCCAGCAGGTGGTCGTACACGATAGTGAACCAGAACATGCCCACCAGTACTCGCGCGGCGATGTCGGCAGGCGCTTCGCGAAAAACGCCTTCCTCTATTCTTTTCTCGATGTACTCCTTAACCAGTGCCGATAGCGGCTGGATGACCTCCTGTAGCAGCTGCTGAGCCAGATCCGCATCGTGCATCGCTTCTGAAAGGAGCGTTTTCAGCAAGGGTGCGTACTCTCTGCCAAACCGTATCCTTTCCGTGAAGAGCACACGCAGAACGCTTTCGTCACTCTGCCCTTCGGTATCAGCAAGTTGACTGGTAACGACGGGTACGCTCGCCTGACGGATTAATGAGAGCAGGATGTGGCGTTTGGAGGGGAAGTACAGGTAAATGGTTCCCTCCGCAACGCCCGCCTCCCGGGCGATCATGCGCGTGGTGGTGATGTCGTAACCACGCTCAGCGAACAGCCTCGTCGCCGCCTGCAGGATGGCTGTTTTGGCATCGGCGACCCTCTTGCGCCTGCTTTGCTCTGGTGAAGACGACCTCACGCAATATCTCCATTTTCTGAGTGAGTGCTCACTCAGTATGATACCGCTAGATTGTTCTGTCTGTCAACCCCCCGTGTGTTGAACCGACAAACGGTCTGGAGGGCGCGGTTCCTGCCGAGCCGTCGGATTGGGTTGGTCGCGACGGAGCGCGACCCTCCAGATTTAGTCATGTAGTCGCGACAGAGCGCGACCCTCCAGTGCTGTCCTGCTGAGCGCAGGCGAAGCATCTGCGAGATTTCACAAACCACCACGACATCTGGTTCACGGAAAGGATTTTGCCCTGCGCAAGGCTAAGCGTGAACAGAAAACGATATAGCTGCAGGAGGCAGGGATGGATTTCGACCTGTTGAAACAACTGTGCGAGACGCCGGGCGTCCCCGGCAAGGAAGACCGGATACGAGAAGTGGTCAAGGACGCGCTGGCTCCGCTTGTGGATAGCATCGAAGTGGATGTGATGGGCAATGTGGTAGGCATTAAGCGAGGCAACAGCGCACGTAAGGTGATGCTGGCAGCGCACATGGACGAAATCGGCTTCATTGTGCGATACATCGATGACAAAGGCTTTGTACGCCTGCAACCGTTGGGGGGATTCGATGCTCGCCAGCTGTTTGCACAACGTGTGCTGGTACATACGCGCAAGGGCGAGGTGCTGCGCGGTGTGCTGGCGTATTCTACCAAACCCACGCACCTGCTCACGCCCGAAGAGATGAACAAGGCGCCCCAAATCGAAAGCTTCTTCGTGGACCTGGGCATGAGCGCCGAGCAGGTGAAGGAGAAGGTGTGCGTGGGCGACATGGTGACGATGGATCGCACTACCGAATCCTGTGGAGACACCTTCTTTGGCAAGGCGATGGACGACCGCGTGGGCGTGTTCGTGATGATCGAAGCCATGCGCCTGTTGAAGGAGAAGCACACGGAAGTAGACATCTACGCCGTCGCCACCACACAGGAGGAAGTAGGCTTACGTGGCGCAACAACGGCGGCTTACGCAATAGATCCCGATATCGGCATCGCGCTGGATGTGACGCTGGCGAACGACTACCCCGGTCCCACCGACACCGAAACGGTGACAAAGCTGGGGCAGGGGGTTGCCATCAAGATTATGGACGGCAGCCTGATATGCCATCCGAAGCTGGTGGAACATTTCCGCGAAATCGCCGAGCGTGAACAAATCCCGCACCAGATGGAGATTCTGCCACGCGGCGGCACTGACGCAGGCGCGCTGCAGCGAAGCCGTGCTGGGACGATAAGCATCACTATTAGCGTGCCCACGCGCTACGTGCACACGGTCAACGAGATGGTACATCGCAAGGACGTAGAAGCAGCAGCCACACTGATAGCGTGTTATCTGCAGGAGGCGCATACGAGGGACTATCGATATTAATGACATTTTGTGCGTTCTTCTGTCATGCTGTGCTGTGGGGGACTAAGCTGCCTTTTTCTGTGTTTGCTGAGTTGGCAGGGGAAAGAAGGTTTCTTCGGCAACACACACTCTGGATGCTGCCTGAAGGTTCTGTTTTACCGCTTCCCAGACGCTGGCGGGAATGCTAAGAAACGTTTTGACCACCTGCGGGTCGAACTGCGTGCCGGCGTACCTTTCCATCTCTGCAAACGCCTGGTCCATAGAGAGAGCTTTGCGGTAAGGTCGGTCGGAGGTCATGGCGTCCAGGGCATCCGCCACCGCGAAGATGCGCGCCCCAATCGGGATATCTTCGCCACGCAGACCCTGTGGATAGCCGCTGCCATCCCATTGCTCGTGGTGGCACAATACCACTTCGCTCGCCGCGTTTTGCAAGGAGCGTATCTTCATACACATTCGATACCCAATAACAGGATGCTGGCGCATGATTTCCCATTCAGCGGCGTTGAGCGGACCGTTTTTGAACAGGATATGGTCGGGGATACCGATTTTGCCCACATCGTGCAGCAATGCGCCGCGCTCGATGTCAGGATGTTTTTCGGGGGGAACGCCCATCGCTTCGGCAAGTATCATCGTGTAGGCGGTCACACGCTCACAGTGCCCTTCTATTTCCCGTTCGCGTACCTCCAGTGCAATCAACAGCGCCTCGAGCATGTCGGAGTACGCTTCGTTCAATTTGCGCAGATAATGCTTCTGCTCCTCCATCCGGACGCTGCAGCGACGGATATTGCGTTCTACCACGATCGGCAGTTCTTGAGAGCGCCACGGTTTTGTGATGAAGTCAATGGCGCCGCTATCAAGCGTTTCACGCAACGTCTCGAGGGAATTGTCTCCAGTCATGATAATGACGGGAATTTCCGGGTATTGTTGGCGCACCTGTCGGGCAAGCGCTTTACCTCCGAGGTCGGGCATGTGCAGGTCTGACAAACACACATCTATGCGTTCTTGCGCCAGTATCTGTAGAGCCTCCTGAACGCTGTAGGCGACACTGACGACATAGCCGTACGAGCGCAGTACGCGCTCAATCGCTTCCACCACCAGCGGTTCGTCATCTACAACCAGCACACGCGCTCCACGTGATGCAACGTGATACATCGCAGCATCCCGGATTCCATTTGAGATTGTGTGTTGCAAACATCTTTTTCCCACCCTGCGCAGCGGCGGGCACTAACAGAGGTGAACCTGCTTGTGAATCTGCACAGACTATCTATACCGCGAATCGCAAGCCGATACTGTATTAACATGCATTACATTATCGGCAAAAGGACAATCCGTTTACAGGGTGCTGCCGAAGCGTTCCACATATTCCCGTAACATCACGAGGCAGCGTTGCAAGTAGTAGCGCGTGACCGCCTGCGGGTCAAAACGACCATCGAGCACTGCCTCACGGATATCTTTGGGCACTACCTCCAGGTAAGGCAGATTTGCGGGCAGATGGATAGGAACACGTTCGGGCATTTTCAGCAAGCGCACCCGGCCCTCGAAATGAGGGAACCACTGTACATCTATCTCCATCAGCCACTGGCTGCCGTCGGTGGCTGTATAAAACTCGTGATGTGTCACAGGAGCGAGGGAATTTTCCGGGTGTCCCCCCGCTGCGGCGCTCACTTCGTTAGCCATTTGCGCAACCGGTTGATAGTGATGTCGCGGTTCAGCTCGGCGATGGCGCGGGTCAGAGGGATCTCTTTCGGGCACACCTGCACGCAGTTTTGCGCGTTGCCACAGCCGGTCAAGCCATCGGGGCCTGCCAGCACGTCCAGCCGTTCCTCCTCGAGGGTAGCGCCAACCGGATGAAGATTAAACAGCTTCACCTGCCCTATCGCGGCGGGACCAATAAAGTTGGAGTGGGCGTTTACGTTTGGACAGGCTTCCAGGCAACAACCACAGGTCATACACCGCGCGAACTCATAGCGTAGCTCACGGATGCTATCGGGTATTCGGGGCCCCGGACCCAGGTCGTGCGTGCCGTCGATGGGAACCCATGCGCGGATGCGCTTGAGCGTTTCGAACATTTCGCTGCGGTCTACTATCAGGTCGCGCACCACAGGAAACTTGCTCATGGGTTCCAGAGTAATCTCCAGATGCCCGTTTACTCTTTTGCCTACCTCGTCCACCAGCGCAGAGCATGCCTGACGCACCCTACCGTTAATCACCATGGTACAGGTTCCGCACACCTCTTCCAGGCAAGCGGCTTCCCACGCAGGAGCGGTGGTAGATTTGCCCTGACGGTTCATCGGGTTGCGCTGGATGTGCATCAGGCAGATAATCACGTTCATGCGAGGTTTGTACGGCACCTCGAACTCTTCCCAATAAGGTGCGTCTTGTGGGGTCGCCTGCCGTTTGATTTTCAGAACCACGCTCTGGATGCCATCCATACGCTACTCTCCTTTGTCGTCTTTCGCGCCAACCAGTTGAGCGGCTTGAGCCGTCGCCGTGAGGGTGGCTTTCTTGTCCACATCGTACTTGCGGATGCGCGGGGGAATCAACGATGTGTCTACCGGCTCATAGAAGATACGCGGACCCTCCGGCGTGTAGCTCGCCATCGTGGTTTTCAGCCATTCGGCATCGTTCCGTTCGGGGTACTCGGGCTTATAGTGCGCACCGCGGCTTTCGTTGCGCAGCAACGCGCCTCGCGTAATCACCTGAGCCAGGATCAACATGTTACGCAGGGCGCGAGTAAAGGGCGCAATCTGGTTTGTCCACAGCGACGAGTCGTTGATGTTGATGCGCTTCCACCGTTCCATCAGCTCCAGAATCTTCTCCTCCGTTTTTTGCAGCCGGTCGTTATAGCGCACCACCGTCACGTTATCGGTCATCCAATCGCCCAGCTCCTGATGCAGTTTATAAGGGTTCTCGTCGCCGGTCATTCTGAGCAGTTGTTGGTAGTCCTGCTCATGGCGCAGGCGTTCATGCTCGTACAGGGAGGAGGGCAGGCTATCCGCCGGGCTTTCCAGCCCCTGTACGTAGCGCGCCACGGCGTTGCCCGCCACTTCGCCGCCGAAGAGACACGCCAGCAGCGCGTTCGCGCCGAGCCGGTTCGCGCCGTGGTACTGGTACTCACACTCGCCCGCTGCATACAGACCGGGGATGTTGGTCATCTGGTTGCGCGTGCTCTCGGGATGCAGGAAGCCGTCGGGCGTGCGCTCGTAGTCTACCCACAAACCACCCATCGAATAATGTACAGCCGGAAACACTCGCATCGGCGCCTCGCGCGGGTCGTCGCCTACGAACTTGGTATAGATTTCGAGGATACCCAGCAGCTTACGCTCTATCAGGTCCCGGGGCAGGTGCGTGATGTCCAGATACACCTCGTTGCGCCCCATGATTCCGCGCTTCTGGGTGACGCACACCTCGAAGATTTCGCGTGTGGCGATGTCGCGGGGTACCAGGTTGCCGTAAGCTGGATACTTCTCCTCCAGGAAATACCAGCGATCGCTCTCCGGAATGTCCTGCGGGCGCCTCTTGTCGTAGGGGTCTTTAGGAACCCAGACGCGCCCTCCCTCGCCGCGAATCGCCTCCGACATCAGACGCAGCTTATCTTCGCCCGGAATGGCAGTGGGGTGCACCTGGATGAACTCGCCGTTGGCGTAGTACGCTCCCTGCTGGTAACAGATACTGGCTGCAGAGCCGGTGTTGATGATGGAGTTAGTGGACTTGCCGAAGAGGTAACCCGGACCTCCGGTTGCCATGACCACCGCATCGGCGCGGAAGGCGCGAATTTCCATCGTATGTAGATTCTGCGCGACGATGCCGCGGCACCTGCCCTCCTCGTCGCGCACGATGCCCAGAAAATCCCAGCCCTCGTACTTTTGCACCAGCCCTTCCACCTCGAAACGGCGCACCTGCTCGTCCAGCGCGTACAGCAGTTGCTGACCGGTGGTGGAGCCGGCGAAGGCGGTGCGATGGTGCTTGGTGCCGCCGAAGCGACGGAAGTCCAGAAAGCCTTCCGGCGTACGGTTGAAGGGTACCCCCATGCGGTCGAGCAGATAGATAATGCCCGGCGCGCGATAGCACATGCTTTTAACAGGCGGCTGGTGCGCGAGGAAGTCGCCTCCGTAGATAGTATCGTCGAAGTGTTCTTCGGGACTGTCGCCTTCTCCTTTGGTGTTTACGGCGCCGTTAATCCCCCCCTGTGCGCACACCGAGTGACTTCGCTTCACCGGAACCAGCGAAAAGAGGTCTACCGGCAGCCCTTGCTCGGCGATTTTAATGACCGTCATCAGCCCAGCAAGCCCACCGCCGACGACGATTACTCGTTGCTTTGCCATCGTGTATCACCTCGTGATCCCCTAGCGAAATGCAAACAGTGCCGACCACCCAAGCGCAGTCAGCAACACGAAGATGACCGCACAGACCTTAGCGCATCCTCGCTGCGCCCGCTCGCTGACGGTGACGCCCCAGCGGATGCAAAAGTTCCAGATACCGTTTGACAGGTGGAAGGTGGCAGAGGTAATCCCCAACAGGTAGAAAGCAACCAGCCAGCCGTTGCTGAAGTACTCCTTCATGCCGTCATAGTAGATGTTTGTGCCAAACAACCGGTGGCTAATAGTCGTGCCCCAAACGTGCGCTGCGATGAACACTACAAGGATAATACCTGTGATGCGCTGCCACAGGTACATCCAGTTGCGCCAGTAGCCATATCGTCCTACATTCACCTGCCCATGAGCGGTAATAACCAGACCGTAGATAGCGTGAAACAGGATGGGGATAAAAATAAGCCCCCATTCGAGCGCGTGCAGGAGGTGACGGGGCATCGTTTTGTTGAAGAAGTCAATCACGGCGTTAAAATGGGCAGGGCTGGCAAGCGCAAAGGAGTTCAGGGTGAGATGCTGAACCAGAAAGATGCCGATTGGAACGATGCCGGAGAGGGAATGTAGTTTGTGTAATACATGGTTATCTGCCGCGATCAGAGAGCGGCGACGAGCCGCCACGGATGCCATGCCGACCTCCTGTGCAAAATAGTGCGGTTGAACATCTCGAGTATACCCCAGTAGTTCATCAGGTGTAAATAGCGGCTGTTAAACGTTGTCTGCGCAAGCGGTGTTTCGCTCTTACAGCAGAACAGATTGTTCCTGCTTGAGAATAGGGTACAATGCACACTGCGAAGGGAAAGAGGTAAGATGGAAAGGATAGTGCTGGCTTCACCACGCGGGTTTTGCGCTGGAGTATCGTACGCAATAGAAGTGCTGGACCTGGCGATTAAGGCGTACGGCACGCCGCTGTACATGCGCCACGCGATCGTGCATAACGAGCACGTGGTGCGTTCGTTCGAGCGGCGAGGGGTTATCTTCGTAGAGCAGATATCGGAGATTCCGCCCGGTTCGACGGTCGTTTTCAGCGCACACGGTGTATCGCCTGCGGTGAGGCAGGAAGCGGCAGAGCGCAACCTGCGGGTGATCGACGCCACCTGCCCGTTGGTCTCGAAGGTACATCGCGAGGTACAGCGCTTCGCCTCACAGGGGTATCATATCATCTACATTGGACACGCTGGACACGTAGAGGCGCTGGGTACGATGGGACATGCCCCCAACCAGATCACGCTGGTGCAAACAGTAGAGGAGGCTGAGCGCGTGCAGGTGCCTGAAGGCAAGCTCGCCGTCGCCACACAGACCACCCTGAGCGTGGACGAAGTAGAGCGCATTATGGCGGTGCTGCGAAGACGTTTCCCACACCTCGAAACGCCCCCCAAAGAGGACATCTGCTACGCTACCACCAACCGACAGAACGCGGTGAAGGCGCTGGCGCAGCTGTGCGACCTGATACTGGTTGTGGGTAGCCGTACTAGCAGTAACTCTAACAGGCTGCGTGAGGTGGCAGTAGAGGCTGGCGTCCCTGCATACCTGTTGCTCGACCCCCAGGAGGTTCTCCCCGAGTGGCGCACGGACTACCGCTCGGTGGGCATTACCAGCGGCGCCTCCACGCCGGAAGAATCAGTGGAGGCAATTATCGGCGAGCTGTTGAAGGGACAGGAGCATGTGCCAGTACAAATGCTGGAGACCGTTCAGGAAGATATTACCTTCCTTCCCCCTCGCACTCTTATCGCAATGGCTGGCGTAAGCCACCAGAAGTAGGCTACCTTGCATCTGCACGCCAGTTGCTGCTACAAGGCAGGTAGGGGTATTTTGCCCCTGCTCAGGGTAACCAACCCGATGAGCGCATGGCACGTCATCCTCTCGAAAAGTGCTGTGCATTAAAACCCTTCTCTGGAGGGCGAGGCTCCCGCCGAGCCGTTCGGTTTTAAGCGGTCGCGACGGAGCGTACCCCTCCAGTGGCACGCGCATCTTGCGCGTGGTTCATGCTGAGCCGAAGGCGAAGCATCTCCCTGTATCGAGCCAACGAGATTCTTCGCTTCGTCCTGAAGAACACCCGCTCTGACGTGTCCTGCTGTAAACGTGTAGTGACCGCCTTGAAGCATGTGAGCGCATCCTCCTGTGAGAGACAACGCCATCGCACCTTGACAGCATCCCGTGCTTACTGGTACAACTACCTGCGTGCTGGAAAAAACCTGTCCCCCACCTCTTTCCTCACAGAGGACGGGCGAGGTTCCTCCTTCTCTCGTAGGGGGAACGAGCGGAACAGGTCAGGAGTGCCAAGATGAGTCGCGAACAGATACCTGCCCATTGCGGTTTTGTGGCGATAGTGGGCAAGCCAAACGTGGGGAAGTCCACCCTGCTCAACGTCATGTTGGGAGTTAAAGTTGCTCCTATCACCTCGCGTCCGCAAACCACACGCCGCGGCGTACGAGGCATTTACACCGAGGGTAATCGTCAGGTGGTGTTTGTGGACACCCCCGGCTGGCACCAGCCCAAAGACCGTCTGGGGCAGTTCATGATAGAACAGATAGATACAGCTCTGGAGGATATCAACCTCGTACTGTGGGTGGTGGACTTGCGCCATCCTCCTACCCCTGAAGACGAAGACCTGGCGAACCGATTACAAGGGGTAGACGCGCCGATATGGATTGTGGGCAACAAGCTGGACGCGGCGAAGCATCCTGAGCAGGCAATGCAGGCGTACGCTGCACTGTTACCGAAGGCGCAGAGGCATATTACTCTATCCGCGCTGAAGGACCCGAAGGCGGTGTACCGCCTGCGCGAGGAGATTCTGCTGGCGATGCCTGAATCGCCCTTTTTCTATCCGGCGGACATCCGTTCCGACCAGTCGCGGCAGGACTGGGCGGCGGAAATCGTGCGCGAGCAGGTGATGAGTCGCTTGCGTGAGGAGATACCGTATAGCATCGCCGCGCGCGTCACCGACTGGCAGGAACGCAGCAACGGGGTACAGTATATCCGCGCGGAGATTATCGTGGAGCGCGAGGGACATAAGGCGATTGTTATCGGTAAAGGTGGGCAGATGCTCAAGCAAATCGGACGAGAGGCGCGTGAGCAACTGGAACTGTTCCTTGGTAGCAAGGTGTATCTGGAGTTGGTAGTAAAGGTGATGCCCGACTGGCGTCGTGACCCACGCGCATTGAGGGAGCTGGGCTATGAATAGAAAGAAGACAGGGGATACCGCAAAAGCGTTAATCATTGTGGAATCGCCCGCGAAAACGAAAACACTGAAGAATTTCCTGGGCGAAGAGTTCCAGGTAGAAGCCTCGATGGGGCACGTGCGCGACCTGCCGGAGAAGGACTTCGGTGTGGACGTGCAGCACGGCTTTGCGCCTACTTACATTACCCTCCCCGAGAGGCAGGAGGTGCTAAAGAGGCTCAAGGATGCAGCGGCGCAGGCGTCGCAGGTGTACCTCGCATCCGATCCTGATCGCGAGGGTGAAGCCATCGCATGGCACCTGAAAGAGGCGCTGAACCTGCATCATGCGCGACGCATTGAGTTCAACGAAATCACCCGCCAGGCGGTTCAGCAGGCGTTGCAGCACCCGCGCGACATCGATATGAACCGCGTCAATGCCCAGCAGGCAAGGCGCATCTTAGACCGTATTGTGGGCTATCGCCTCAGCCCACTGCTCTGGAAGAAGGCAAACCGCAACACCCTCAGCGCGGGGCGCGTGCAGTCGGTGGCGGTGAGGCTGGTAGTAGAGCGCGAGCGTGAAATCGAAGCCTTTGTGCCCGAAGAGTACTGGACGATTACCGCCCGCCTCACGCCTGATACCGAAGCCAACGCTTTTGACGCCACCCTGCGCCTGCGCGACGGTGAGAAGCTGGAGCTGCGCAACGGGCAAGAAGCCGAAGCGGTTATGCAGGAACTGCAAGGCGCGCAATACGTGGTGCAGAAGATTAAGCGCAGCGAACGCAAACGCAACCCTTCACCGCCCTTTATTACCAGCACCTTGCAGCAGGAAGCCGCCCGCAAGCTGGGTTTCAGCGCAAAACGCACCATGCAGGTCGCCCAACAGCTATACGAAGGCGTGGAGCTGGGTGAGCAGGGTTCCGTCGGCTTGATTACCTACATGCGCACCGACTCGACGCGCATCGCCGCGGAGGCGCAAGCACAGGCGAGAGAATATATCAGCAAGGAGTTTGGCGAACGCTACCTGCCCGATAAGCCACCGCAATACCGCTCGCGAGGCAGCGCCCAGGACGCGCACGAAGCCATCCGCCCCACTTCCATCACGCGCACGCCCGAATCGGTCAAGAAACACCTGTCTAAAGAGCAGTACGAGCTGTACCGGCTGATATGGCAGCGGTTCGTCGCCAGTCAGATGTCGCCAGCGGTGCTGGATGTGGTCACCGTCGATATTCAGGCAGGGCGCTATACCTTCCGCGCCACCGGCTCCAGCGTGAAGTTTGACGGCTTCATGCGCGTGTATGTGGAGGGCAAGGACAACGGCGAACTGAGCGACGAGGAGCGACCACCCCTGCCCCCGATGATCGAAGGGCAGATACTAACCCTGCTCAAGCTCCTGCCCGAACAGCACTTCACCGAGCCTCCGCCTCGCTATACAGAAGCCACATTGGTGAAGGCACTGGAAGAGAAGGGCATCGGTAGACCCAGTACGTACGCGACCATCCTCTCCACCATCGTCGAGCGAGGATACGTCGAGATTCGAGACAAAAGGTTCTACCCCACCCAGCTGGGCATCGCCGTCACCGACTATCTGGTGAAGCACTTCCCCGATGTTCTGGACGTGCAGTTCACCGCCGGCGTGGAACAGCAGCTGGACGACATCGAAGAGGGCAAGCAGGAGTGGACAGCAGTGCTGCACGCCTTCTACGTGCCGTTCGCGCAGAGGCTGGCGCAGACCGAAAAGGATAGCGAGTTCGTGCGCATCGAACCGAAAGAGACCGAATACACCTGCCCCAGCTGCGGCGCGAAGATGTTGTTGCGCGAGGGACGCTACGGCAAGTTCCTCGGCTGCTCGCGCTACCCCGAATGCAAGACTATCGTGAAGGTTACCCGCAGTGGCGAGCCTGCCCCGCCCGACCGCCCCTCCGACGAGGTGTGCGAGCAGTGCGGCTCGCCGATGGTGATTCGCTGGGGCAGGTATGGCGAGTATCTGGCGTGCAGCAACGAAAGCTGCGGCGCGCGCAAGCCGCTGGAAAAATCGCTGGGCATTACCTGTCCGACGTGCAGGCAGGGTCAAATTGTAGAACGCAAGGCGCGTAAGGGCAAGCTGCGCGGCAAGGTGTTTTACGGCTGCAACCGTTACCCGGAGTGCGATTTTACCCTGTGGGATAAACCAACAGGCGGAGTATGCCCAAAGTGCGGTTCACTGCTGGTAGAGAAGGCAAACGGGCGAAAAGGGGGCGCGGTTGTTTGTTCCAACAAGAAGTGCGACTACCGCGAGCAGGCTCAGGCTCTGGCGTCGTAACTACCACCACCGCCACCTGCCCCAGCGGTGTTGGCATCTCGAATAGCGCTGTTACCAACATGTGTGCCTGCCGTTGAAATGGTAGGCAGCGAGACGCGGAAACCTGCCCGTGCAGGTTCCGTGGTATGTGATGGTGCTGTTTTCGCCACCAACCATAACCCAATCAACGAGGGACCTGTGCGTCCAGAGGAACATGACAGAGCATGTTCGTATTTGGAGAGCAAGGCTTCTGCTAAACCGTTGGACGAACATACTGCGCCAAAATCCAGAGCCAACCAACCCTCTTGCATTGCCAGCGAACACATGATAAAATGTTTTATCAAATAGTGAAAGGGGGTGACACATGGCTGTTACTATCCGCGATGTTGCTCGGCTTGCAGGCACTTCCGTTAGCGCGGTCTCCGCAGTGCTGAACAACACCGCCGGTCAACGCATCCGAGTTAGCGAAGCAACACGCCAGCGTATTCTGGAGGCAGCGAAGCAGCTGGGCTACGCTCCGAATCCACTTGCCCGTAGTCTGGTCACCGGCAGGACAGGCGTGCTAGGACTGGTGTTTCCCTACTCTCGAGCGTTCATCGACCGTAACCCCTTCTCCGACCAGATTATGAGCGGGGTTTT
>JANWYZ010000065.1 GCA_025054895.1 bacterium
CACCTGCCCACACCCTCTGCGCCACGTCCAGAATAATCCCATAGCGCAGTTCGACAGCGTAGTTCAGGCGATAGATGACAGCCGGAGTGCCGTAGCGATCGGAGAAGTACTGGAACACCCGTTCCCTGCCGAGCGCAGATTGTGCGTATTCGCCAATGGGCGCAGGGGGCGTCTCCTCGGCGGCGCCGCCGCTGGCTATCGGGACCAGCGGATAGACATTGCCTGTGGAGAAAACCACGAGACGCGACCGGCGGAATCGGCTTGCAACGTGCGCAGGTACGACAGTGTTCATCGCCCAGGTGAGCGGCTCCGCGCCCGTCGTACCGAACTTCATACCCGCCATGAACACCACGTTGGGGGCGTCGGGCAGGCTGTGCACCGCTTCCGCATCCAGCAGGTCACAGGCGACCGTCTGCACCCCTACCTGCTCTAAACGGTCACGCACCTCAGGTTGCGAAAAACGGGCAACACCGATTACTCTCGCGTGGTTGCCCGCTTCATCCATCGCGCGACGCGCCATACGCGCCAGGGTGGGACCCATCTTCCCCCCCACCCCCAGCACCAGCAGGTCGCCCGACAGATCCCGAAAGAGCTGGACCACCTCCGGGTCAGGACGGGATAAACGTTCCTCCAGCTCCTCGACGTTGTGTATAGGCGGTTGCGAAAGCTGTTGTTGGAACATGGTAATACTTCTGTTCAACATGCTTGCTTCGCATGCCTGCAAGGACAGGGCTACCCAAAGTGCTCGCGTATACGCCCGACCGCCTCTTCCACGCGCTCGCCGTGGTGGTCGCCGCTGACGGTGATGGAAAAGCGTACGTAGCCTTCGCCATGTTCGCCGTAGCCAACGCCCGGTATCGCCAGAATGCCTGCCCGCTCGAGCAGCTGCTTCGCAAACTCGATGGAAGACATCCCGCCTGGCGTGGGGACCCATACGTAGAATGTGGCTTTCGGCTTCTGCACATCCCAGCCGATAGACTGCAGTCCTTCTACCAGGATGTCGCGTCGCTTCTGGTACAGGTTCAACGTGCGGGTATTGTCGGCATAAAGCAAGGCGTATGCTCCCGCGCGCGAGATGGCGGCAAACTGCTTGCTGTCCACATACGATTTCATTTTGTTCAGGTTGGCGATGGCATCGCGGTTGCCCGCGGCGAAGCCGATGCGCCATCCCGTCATATTGAACATCTTGGAGAGCGAGTTGAACTCGATAGCGATTTCCTTTGCACCTTCCACCTGCAGCAGGCTGGGGTGGCGATAGCCCTCGTATACTACCTCAGAGTATGCTGCGTCGTTCACCAGCAGGATATCGTACTCGCGAGCAAACCGCACCGCCTGCTGGTAAAACTCCTGCGTGGCTACCGCTCCGGTAGGATTGTTGGGGTAGTTCAAGAACAGCAGTTTCGCACGTCGCGCCACATCGGAGGGAATCGCCGAAAGGTCGGGCAGGAAGCTGTTCTCGCGCTTTAGGGGCATGATGTAGGTTTCGCCGCCTGCCATGCGCGTGTTGATCGCGTACACGGTGTAGGCGGGGTCAGGAACCAGCGCGATGTCGCCCGGCTCGATGTACGCCCACGCAAGGTGCGCCAGACCCTCTTTGGAGCCGATAAGCAGCAGGATTTCGCCCTCCGGCTCTACCGACACGCCGTAGCGGCGCCGATACCACTCCGCCACCGCCTGCAGGAAAAAGGGCTCGCCGTAGGGGGTTTCATCGTAGCGGTGGGTGGCGGGGTCTTGTGCCGCCTCGTACAGGTGGTCGATAATATCACGCGGCGTTGGCTGGTCGGGGTCGCCAATGCCGAAATCTATCAGGTCGCGCCCTTCCGCCAGCGCCTTTGCTTTTAGCCTGGCGATTTCGCCGAACAGGTAGGGCGGGGTACGGTCTAAACGAGATGCACGTGCAGGCAAACCTTTCTCCTCCTTCAATCAGAAATCTATTTCTCCTACAAACACTTCGGTGGCGGGCCCTGTCATCAGCACACGCCCATCGCCCAGCCACTCTATCTGCAGGTCGCCTCCGGGCAAATGCACCAGCACTTCCCTGCTGGTCAATTTGTTCAATACGCCAGCCACCACCGAGGCGCACGCCCCCGTGCCGCAGGCGAGCGTCAACCCTGCGCCGCGTTCCCAGGTGCGTAAGATGATTTCGCGGCTGTTCACCACCTGAACAAACTGTACGTTGGTGCGCTTGGGGAACAGCTTGTGGTTCTCGATCTCCGGACCAACTTTCTCCACGGGGAAGCTGGCAACGTTATCCAGAAAGATTACTGCGTGGGGGTTGCCCATTGAGACGGCGGTAAACTCCAGCTTTTTGCCAGCGGCGCGCAACGGGTAGCCGATAACGCTTTGTGCGCCGTCCACCCGTACAGGTATCTCTTCCGGAGCGAGGCGAGGCAGCCCCATATCTACTGTCACGGTGGCTACCTTGCCGCCTTGCGTGCCGAGCTTCAGCGATTTCACTCCCGCCAGTGTTTCGACGCTCATCTGGGGGCTGGTCACGTGTTTGCGGTCGTAGGCGTACTTGGCGAAGCAGCGGATACCGTTGCCACACATCTCCGCCTCGCTACCGTCAGGGTTGAACATGCGCATCCTCAGGTGCGCCACGCGCGATGGCAACACCAGGATCAACCCGTCCGCGCCAATACCAAACCGTCGATCACACAGGCGACGCGCTATATCGGGCAAGCTCTCCTCGGCAATCTCCGACTTCAGACAATCCAGCACCACGAAGTCGTTGCCGATACCGTGCATCTTGGTGAACTGCACTTTACGTTACTATCGACCTCCTGACGAAACCGGTGTTCTTTCTGCTGCAAGCCATGATGACATATCTGGCGAGAGGCGCTAAATCATGCCTGTAAGGGTCACGATAGACGTGACTTCACGCTTCCCCAACTGCATCACCCCATTCAGCGTGGCAGTGACAGGGCGAAATGCTCCGTTGGTACTCGGCACGACGGAAGTGATGCCGCCTCTCCCGCGCTCATGGCAAAAACAGCGGCAATCATTCACTTTCAACGGCTGTTTCGCTGGTCTCTGTGCCCTCGACAGGTGTGCTTACCGCTCGCGCTGCAGCATCCGGTGGGCGGTAGGTAGAGACTGGTCTGGAAGGCACCACGGAGGTAATTGCGTGTTTGTATACCAGCTGAGTGGGTTTGCCCGGGCTGTCGAGCAGCACCGTGAAGGCATCGAACCCGCGAACCAACCCGCGCAGCTGCACGCCTCCAATCAAGTAGATGGTGACGGCAATGTTCTCCTTGCGCACCTGGTTCAAAAAAACATCCTGCAAGTTAATCTGAGTCTTCGCCATGTCGTTGGCTCCCCTCCGTCCCAAAATCCACTAAGTATGTTTCGCTCCGCAGTCGCTCTAATATCTGTTGTACCGTTTCTTCAGCGCCTTGCGAAGCATCTATCCATTCGATTTGCTTGTCGGCGCGAAACCATGTTAATTGACGCTTGGCGAAGCGCCGAGTTTCACGCTGTATAAGCGCCACCGCTTCTTGCAGCCCTAGTGTACCCTGAATAACCTGCACCAGTTCACCGTATCCCAGCGACCGCAGCGCGGGCAAGTGAGGGCTGTAACCAGATTGCAGTAGTTGGCGTACTTCTTCCAGCCACCCCTGCGCGACCATGCGTTCCACACGCTCGTTAATCCGCCGATACAGCAGTTCGCGCGGCATAGTTAGCCCGAAACGACGCGCCCTGCCCACCTCTGGAGGGGGGTGGCATCGCTGCCATTGCGAAATCGGTTGTCCGGTGAGGTGGTATACCTCCAGAGCACGGATGATGCGCACCGCATCGTTGGGATGGATACGCGACGCCGCCTGCGGATCTACCTGCTGTAAACGCGCATGCAACACCGCGCTACCCAGCCTTTTCGCCTCCTGCCACAACTGTTGACGCAGCGCTTCGTTGGCAGGGGAAGGAGGGATCTGGAACCCATCCAGCAACGCCTTCACATAAAGCCCTGTGCCGCCCACCACCAGCGGCATCGCGCCGCGCTGCCGAATCTGCCGAATCGCCTCCAGCGCCATCTGCTGAAATCTGGCAACACTGAAGGGCTCGTCGGGATAGCAGACGTCGATGAGGTGGAAACGCACGCGCCGCTGTTGCTCTGGCGTGGGCTTGGCGGTGCCGATATCCATCCCCCGGTAGACCGCCATACAGTCCGCAGAGATAATCTCTGCGCCCAACGCCTCTGCTAACAAGATACCCACATCGGTTTTGCCGGTCGCGGTGGGCCCCACTACCGCCAGAACATCAGGCAGGAAGTGTCTCATTGGCTTTGTGTGTTCGGGAAGTGGCTGTTACGCACGCCCTTGCAACTTGACAAGGTACAAACCTCTTGTGCAACCCAGTATACCATAAGCACGGGGTAACCTGCAAGGTGGCGGCAAAGCAAGCCCCGCTTGCAGGAGTTTGCCCCTTTGTGTCACAATATTGGTAAGCGGCGAGCGTTGCACAGCGCCCGCCGCAATAGTGTGTGTACGGATGGCTATTCCTCTCCGTACGCCAACCCGAGCGTCGGCGCACATCCGGCGCGGGAGCGAAATTGAGGAGGAACATATCGTGAAGGCTGAGGTACCTGTAAAAAAGGCGCTGCCAGATTCGCTAACCCCACAACGTTTGGTGGAACTGTACCGCACCATGCTGCTGATTCGCCACTTTGAAGAGCAATGCGCACCCGCTTACCGACAGGGTAAAATGGGCGGATATATGCACGTGTATATTGGGCAGGAAGCAGTGGCTACCGGCTTCATTGCCCACATGCGGGACGACGATTACATGCTCTGTTCCTACCGGGACCACGGCCACGCTATTGCACGCGGCAGCGACCCCCGTCGGATTATGGCGGAACTGTTCGGGCGATACACAGGCGTCGCTAAAGGAAAAGGAGGTTCCATGCATCTGGTGGACGTAGAGCGTGGGTTTCTGGGGGGATATGGCATCGTGGGCGGTATGGTTCCGCTGGCGGTCGGAGTAGGGTACGGGATCCGCTATCGGGGAACCGACCAGGTATGCCTGTGCTTTTTCGGCGACGGCGCAATGAACATTGGACCGGTGCATGAAGCGCTGAACATGGCAGCAATCTACAAGGTACCCGTTGTGTTCATTTGTGAGAACAACCGGTATGCGATGGCGACGCCGGTGGAATTCGCTTCTGCCGTGACCAGCCTTGCTGAGCGAGCGAAACAATACGGAATGCCAACACGGCAGATTGGCGGCATGGACCTGCTGGAAGTGTATCGCGAGGCGGAGCAGATTGTCCGCCATGTGCGTACTAAGCCCGAGCCCTTCTTTGTGGAAGTGCTGACCTACCGATTTGAAGGACATGGCATCGCTGACAACCCCACCAACCAGGCGCTTTACCGCAGTAAGGAAGAGGTAGAATACTGGCGACAGCGCGACCCTATTGTGAACACCGCCCGGTTCCTGCTGGAGAACGGCTTTGCCACCGAAAGCGAGCTGCTGCAATGGGATGCTGATGCGAAGCAGCAGGCGCTGGAGGCGGTCGTCTACGCCGATGCCAGCCCCGAGCCGCCGCTGGAGGAGCTCTACCGAGATGTATATACCGACATGGAGGTGCAGGAGTGGCGGTAATCACCTATCGCGAGGCGCTGAGGCAGGCGCTTACTGAGGAGATGGAGCGCGACCCCGGCGTGTTCATCCTGGGCGAGGAGGTAGGTCGGTACCAGGGCACGTTCCGCGTGACCGAAGGGTTGCTACAGCGGTTTGGCGAGATGCGCGTGGTGGATACACCTATCTCCGAGTCGGGCATCGCGGGCATGGCGATTGGCGCGGCGATGATTGGTTTGCGTCCGGTGGCAGAGTTCATGACCTTCAGCTTCGCGCTCATCGCTGCCGACCAGCTGGTCAACCACGCAGCGAAGATACTGTATATGTTCGGCGGACAGATCGCAGTGCCCGTCGTGTTTCGCGGGCCGGCAGGTGGTGGCGCACAGCTTTCCGCTCAGCACTCTCATAGCCTCGAATCCTGGTACGCCCACATTCCCGGATTAAAGGTGGCTACCCCTGCTACCCCCGCCGATGCCAAAGGGATGCTGAAGACCGCCATCCGCGACAACAACCCCGTTATCTTCATGGAGCACGCAAAACTGTATTCTACACGCGGGGAGGTGCCCGAAGGCGAGTACACCATTCCGTTTGGGGTGGCGGAGGTGAAACGCCCGGGGCGCGATGTGACCCTCATCGCCTATTCGCAGCCTGTATTGCTGGCTTTACACGCGGCGGAGAAGCTGGCGGAAACGGAAGGTATCGATTGCGAGGTAATAGACCTGCGCTCCCTGCAGCCGCTGGATATGGATACGGTACTGCATTCCATCCGCAAAACGCACCGGGCAGTAGTAGTGCATGAGGACCACCGCAACGCGGGCTTTGGGGCGGAGGTGGTAGCGCGCATTCAGGAGTTCGCCTTTGACGAGTTAGACGCGCCGGTGCTGCGCGTTGCCAGCGCAGATGTGCCTATACCATACGCACGTAATCTGGAGCGCGCCGCCTTTCCCAGCGAGGAAGACATTATCCGCGCGGTGAAGCGTGTAGTGGCTTAAGGAGGAGGACAGATGGCACAGGTAATTATGCCCAAGATGGGCGATGGCATGTCGGAAGGAACGATATTGCGGTGGCTCAAGAAAGAGGGAGATAATGTCAATGCGGGTGAAATCATTGCGGAGATAGAAACCGACAAAGCCAGCGTGGAGCTGCCTGCGGAAGCGTCGGGCAAGCTGGCGCATATTGTGGCAAAAGAAGGCGATACCGTACCCGTTGGCACGGTGATTGCAGAGATACTTGGCGAGGGCGAGCAACCCCAGGTCGTCAAGCCGGCGGAGATACCAGAAGCAGCAGCGGAGTCCGCTACGCCAGTGACCGCATACGCGCCTGAAACGCTTCGCGAGGAGCCTCCAATACAAGAGCGCGTGAAAGCCTCTCCGTTAGCACGGCGCATTGCGCAGGAAGCAGGCATAGACCTTGCGATGGTGAAAGGCACAGGACCTGGCGGGCGCATTGTGGAGCGCGATGTACAGCAGTTCATCGCTTCACGCCAAGCCGCGCCTCGTCCGCCTGTTGGAGAACCAGCGCGCCCCGCGGCTGCAGTGGTGGAAACGCCAGTTCTCGCGGGCGGAGAACCCCTTAGCCGGATGCGCCGTCTCATCGCTGAGCGTACTACGCTTACCAAGCAGACAGTGCCGCACTTCTACGTGACGATGGACATCGACATGACCGAGGCGATGTCGCTGCGCGAGCGTCTGAACGCGGCGTTGCCCGAAGATGCGGCGAAGATCTCGGTGAACGACTTCGTGACCAAAGCGTGTACGCTGGCTCTGGCGCGCTATCCACAGGTAAACGCTTTGTACCAAAACGAACGCATTTACCCCAGCAGCGAGATACACATCGGTATCGCGGTAGCGTTGCCCGATGGTTTAATTGTGCCCGTGCTGCGCCATTGTGAACGCAAAACGCTTCGTCAAATCGCGGTAGAGACGCGCCAGCTGGTGGAAAGGGCGCGAGCGGGGCGTCTGACGCCAGACGAGTACACTGGCGCGACCTTCAGCATCTCTAACCTCGGTATGTACGGTGTGGACGAGTTTATCGCCATTATCAACCCGCCTGCGGTGGCGATACTGGCAGTGGGCGCGGTGCAGAAACAACCGGTCGCGCTTGACGACGATACGGTCGCGGTGCGTCCGCGCATGAAGGTTACTATTTCGGCGGACCACCGTGCGCTGGATGGCGCAGTCGCCGCTGAGTTTCTGCGTGAGCTGAAGCGCATTCTGGAGAACCCTTACGCAATGGTGGAGTAGCCGCACCAGAAACCTTGACAAGTAGACCAATTGTAGTATATACTTCGTATAGTATTTCGGGGGAGGGAGGACGATGACACGAGGACTGACCCACAAGCAGGAGATGATTCTTCGCTTCATCCTGCACTACACGCGGGAGAACGGCTACCCGCCTACCATTCGCGAGATTGGCAACCAGTTCGGTATCTCCAGCCTGCGCGGGGTGACGGTGCATCTGGACGCCCTGCAGCGCAAAGGCTACATCGAGCGCGAGCACAAGAGCCGCAGTATCCGTGTGGTACATCCCGAGTTCGTGCAGCACCTGGAGAGCTCGCCCGACGTGGCGATGTTGCCGCTGGTAGGCACGATTGCAGCAGGTACACCCGTGCTGGCGTCGCAAAACATTGAAGCGCTGGTTCCTGTACCTCGCGAGATGGTGCATAATATCGAGGGCGCGTTCCTGTTGAGAGTGCGGGGCGACTCGATGGTGGGCGAACACATCCTGCCGCGGGACCTGGTGATTATCAAGCCCCAAAGCACCGCTGAAAACGGCGAACTGGTGGCAGTGCTGATTGGAGACGAAGCGACGATTAAGCGTATCCAGTACGATAACGGCAAGGTGCGCTTACTGCCGGCGAACCCCGCATACGAGCCGATTGAGGTACGTCCAGAGGAAACGCGCGTGATTGGTAAGGTGATTGGGCTATTACGCTCTTACGACAGAGGTTTGGCGTATTGAGAAGATTGACGGCGACCAGCGCGTCCCTCCAAACAGACAGCCTCTAGAGGGTCATCCACTATGCTGGGCATGCGCACGCAACGAAGCTCGCCCACGATTGAAATCGTGGGCTGTGGTGGCAGAAAATCCGCCTTTGCGCACTATAAGTGGACGCGCCTGAGGAATCAGGTGTGCCAGCTTGTGGCACGTGCATCCTGCACGGGAATCCCGGGCGAGACGCCCGTGCTACATTGGGAACCTCGTCTCAACGGTGGAGGTGGGCTTCTACAATGGAGCGCAACTTCTTACCAGAGACCGATACGCCTCCTGCATCTTCGCAACTAGCGGATGCACCGCAAACGGCACGCCGTCCAGAAGCGCCACTGGCACAATTTCGCGCACCGAGTTAGTAAGCAACACCGCTTGCACTCGAGGCAACAAGGCAACTGGAACACGCTCTTCGCTACACTGCACACCTGCCTGCCAAGCTATTTCCAGCACTACCTGCCGTGTGATTCCCGCCAGAACGCCCTCGTCCAGCGGCGGCGTTAGCAAACGGTCTTCGTGCAACACGAACACGTTGCTGATCGCGCCTTCGGTCAGGTAGCCCTCCCTGCTGAACCATATCGCTTCTTCTGCGCCCTGTGTTTTAGCCTGCAGCTGCGCCTCGAGATGCCACGCATAACTGCCCCACTTGGGTTGTTCACCCCTCACTCCGCGCGGGTCGGGCAGTAGCACTGCAGAGACACCAGCTTGCCACTGGGCAATTTGCTCCGGGCTGATGCGTCCTGCCAGCATGAGGCAGGAAGGAGGAACCTCTTCAGAGCCTGCAGTAACCGTGATACGCAAACGAGCATCCCCATCCAGCAAACCGTTCGCCTCCAGCAGTTGCGCCACCGCGTATTGAACCGCGGAGGTGCTGAGGTCTATCGCCTGTCGGGCGCGGGCGAACAAGTGTAGCCGCTCCATCCAGCGACGCAGGCGTTGCAGATGTTGCTCCAGCCGGAACGGATGTCCGTCGTAACAGCGCAGGGTTTCGAAAAGCGAGGCTCCATACAATACTGCTCCGTCGCGCACTGGCAGAAGCAGTTCGTGCTCAGCGCACAGAAGTCCGTTGCACCAAGCCCATCTGGTCATGTGCGCGATCCCCCTCGCCGCTGCGTATAGCCTGTAACCAGCCTGTCGCTTTGACCAGCGTCTCTTCGTACTCTTGCTCGGCGTCCGAATCAGCGACGATACCTCCGCCCGCGTAGAAGGTGAGCTTCCCGTTGCGCACTACGGCAGTGCGGATGGCGATGTTCAGGTCGATGCCCCCATGAAAACCGATGTAGCCGATGGAGCCGGTATACACCTCACGAGCCACAGGCTCCACTTCTTCAATAATCTGCATGGCGCGTATTTTGGGCGCGCCGGTGATGCTGCCGCCCGGGAACACTGCCCCTAGCAGGGTAGCCACATCGACTTCTGCACGCAAAGTGGCTTCTACCGTGCTGGTGAGGTGGTACACTTGTGCAAAGCCCTCCAGCGCCATGAACTCTGTCACCTGGACGGTACCCGTTTGCGCCACACGTCCCAGGTCATTGCGCTCCAGGTCCACAATCATCACATGCTCCGCACGGTCTTTTGGGCTGTGTAGCAGGTCGTCGGCGTAGCGCAGGTCCTCGCTGCTGTTTCTCCCCCGTGCGCGCGTGCCTTTGATGGGGCGCGTTTGTATGCGACGGCTGAGAGGGCACACGTACAGGAATCGCTCCGGCGACAGGCTGATAACCGCGAAATCATTTGCCTGTAAGTACGCTCCGAAGGGTACCGGGCTAATAGTCCGCGCTCTAAGAAACAGTCCGGCAGGCGAGCCTTCGAAGGATGCCCGAAACATCTGCGCGAGGTTGACCTGATACACATCGCCCGCGGCGATGTAGCTTTTGATGCGCTGGTGCGCCTGTATGTACTCGCGCCGACTCCAGTACGCCTGCGCCTCGCCGCAGCGGAATGCTGGCACAGGAGCGGAACAGGGTGTGCTCAAGACGTTCTGCCAGCGCTCGATAAGTTGCTGCAGTCTTTGCTGCGCCCGGCGAACCCTCGCATCGCCCTCCTCCGGAAAACCGGTAGACATGAGAACCACCTCTCGCCGACGCAGATCGATAGCGGCAATCGCGTCGTAAAAACCGAACCAGTACAGAGGCAGACTGTTAGGCGCAGGAAGGCGGTTGGGGCACGGCTCTACCAAAGCCTTGAGCCGGTAGTTCAGGAATCCGATTGCTCCTGCTGGCAACGGTGCAGGATAATCTACAGGGGGCAGAGGGTACTTCTTCAGGAACACCTGCAGTAGTTGCAGGGGATTGCCCGCGATGAACTGGCTACTACCCGATGAATGCCACCACGCGCCGTCCACCCTGCCTTCCAGAATGCCGAACGGCTCTTGAGCGACGATGCAGTAGCGCGCCAGAGGATACCTGCCAGCAGGCGACGGCTCCTTTGCGCTATCCAGCACTACCGCACCCACCTGGTTCAGTGGCAAGCGGGTGTAAATCTCTTGTACGGACAACCCGGCTGGCAGCGGAATGACTATTTGCGCCAGGTGTCCATCAGACGGTGTTATATTGATAACCGGGCGCAAGGGTTGAACCACACTCCTGTGTCCTGCCGGACGCCAGCGAAGCATCCCGTTCGCCTTTGTCACGCCGCAGACGGTTTATTATAGCACAGAGCGGGTATCGATGCCATCCCACAAGCGCAGGCGAAACCGGGTAGCCTTGCCAATCGTCTGAGTAGATAGGGAATAATCAGCAGAGGGCTGTCCGTATGCTATAATCGAAAGCAACATATAGCGAGGTTCATACCAACATGAAACCGTTCGGACGAGTTTATCTTTTTGTGGTGCTCGTGGTCAGCCTGGCGCTGAGCGGGTTAGCGGCGGGCGTTATCGCACAGCCCAAGCCGGAAGAAGACCCTGAAGTGCGTATGGGCAGGGAAGCGGCGCAAGAGATAGAGCGCACTCTGCGTCTGGTCACTGATCCGGTGCTGGTAGAGCGTGTGAACCGCATCGGGCAGGAGATTGCGGCGGTTGCTAACGCCTCGGAAGTGCCCATCACGTGGGGTATCCAGAAAAGGTCGCAGTTCCAGTATACATTCAAGGTGGTGGATGATAAGGATGTCAACGCTTTCTCCCTGCCGGGAGGGTTTATCTATGTGAATAAAGGGTTGCTGGATTACGTGCAATCCGACCATGAGCTGGCGGCGGTGCTTGCGCACGAGATTGCACACGCGGCGCATCACCACCTGTTGCGCTTAGGACAGGAGAACGAGAAGATTAACCGTCGGGTGACCCTGCCCGCTTTACTGGTCATGGTGCTATCGGGCGCGCCTCCCCGCGACCTGAGCAACGTGATGATGGGCGTTCAGCTGTACCAGATAGCCAAACTGAACGGCTTCACTCAGGAAGCAGAAATGGACGCTGACCATGCAGCCATCCTGTATCTGAGGCAAACCAGGTACAATCCGGTAGGCATGCTGACCTTTATGGAGCGGTTAGCACGCGACGAGGCACGTCGTCCTGAAAGGCAGCTGGGCATTTTCCGCACACACCCTCCTTCGCGAGAGCGCGCGCAGGCGATGATCGACCTGTTCCGCAAGCTGGGCATTGCTGTAAACCGCCGCGCAGTGGCAAGGATACTCCCCGTGGAACTACGTGAGAAGACCGTTAACCAGCACAACCTGACTGAGATATGTCTGGACAGCGTACCCGTGTTTGCTCCTGCTGACGCCAGCAGCGGCAATTCTGCCCAGCGCGCACGCCAAATCGGAGAGCGGCTGGATAGCCTGTTGAACGATGGCATCCAGATGTACGACATCCGTCTGTCCAGTGACAAACGAACCGTTGTGGCACGCAACAACCCGATATTAACGATTGAACCCGAAGACGCCGCCCTGTACGGCAAGAGTATGCAGGAGCTGGCGGAACAGGTATCCAACGCCATCAAACGCGCCCTCTGGAACGAGCTGATTCAGCGCGCCTACTGAATCTCCCTGATGAAGATGTTGCGAAACTCTACCAGACTGCGGTGGTTCTGCAAACCGATATAGCCCCAGTTCGGACGACGGTAAAGCAGGTGGGTGCGAGGCAAATTGGCGTTCAGTGCGGGGTCATCCAGGTTGATGTCATGTACCAGATGACCGTTCCATACCACCCGTAGCTGCCTGTCTTTAAGCGTAATCTCTACCTGATTCCATTCGCCAGCGGGCTTAGCAGGGTTCAAGCGCGGCGTCACCACGCTGTACACCGCTGAAGTGCAGGTGTTGCTTGGTGGACTGGTCCTGTCGTCCTGAATCTGCAGTTCCATCCCCAGGCGAGAGCTTCTGCCGTAATGTGGCGCACGCAAGAAGATGCCACTGTTACCCCCGGGCGAGATACGGTACTCCAGTTTAAGGACGAAGTTGCGGTACAGGCGGTTAGAGCGCAGCCATCCACTGCTCTCGCCTGAGCCGCTACATACGAGCACTCCATCCTGCACGTACCAGCAGGGCGGTCCTACCTCTCCCCAGCCTTCCAGATTCACACCGTTAAACAGTGAGACAAACCCCTTCGGTGGACGTGGAGCGCGGAAACGAGGCGGCTTGCGCCCGGCGCACCAGCACACCGCGTTGAATACCATCTTCTGGAAGGCGGGGTGATTCCACGCGGAAGGCGAGTGCCCCAGAGCGGTGACAAAAACTCTCCCCTTTCCTTCCCGATAGGTCCACGCTAGCGGTTGCCCGTTCCTCTGGCGCGCGACGACCTGCACCCCCTCAGGCAGAACATCGCCGCTTTGTAGAGGAGCGTCAACAATCTGGAAGGCGGTTACTCCTTGCATC
>JANWYZ010000066.1 GCA_025054895.1 bacterium
TACTGGCGATGTGGTTGATGGGGGTAGATGTGCCGTAATAATCCACCATCACATGTTCTAAAATCGCCGGGTTGGCGCGTCCGGTACGGATAGTGGAGAACTCGTGCGCCGCCTTCTCCACCGTCTTTTCCATCTTATGCTCGGCTTCTTTCAGCAAATTCTCGATCATTTTTCCTCTCCTCCTACCAGGGTACCAATGTCTTCGCCCAGAATAGCACGCACCACGTTGCCCGGGCGGGCGATGTTAAATACCACAATCGGCAGCCGGTTTTCCATGCATAAAGTGAGCGCAGTGAGGTCCATCACACGCAGCTGGCGTGTAATGGCTTCACCATAAGTAATATACGAGAATCGCTTCGCGTTGGGGTCACGTCGCGGGTCGGAATCGTACACGCCGTCCACGTTGGTCGCTTTGAGAAACGCCTGCGCGCGGATTTCCAGTGCACGCAATGCCGCGGCGGTGTCGGTGGTAAAGTAGGGGTTACCTGTGCCTGCCGCCAGGATTACCACACGCCCTTTTTCCAGATGGCGGATGGCGCGGCGGCGAATGAATGGCTCAGCGACCTGAAACATCTGGATGGCGGTCTGCACGCGCGTGGGCACGCCCAGCTGTTCTATCGCATCCTGTAGCGCCAGAGCGTTGATAACGGTTGCCAGCATACCCATATAGTCAGCGGTAGCACGGTCGATGCCTGCCTGTGCAGCCTGCTGTCCGCGGATAATGTTTCCCCCGCCGATGACTACTGCGATCTCCACCCCTAGCGTGTGCGCATCCACAATCTGCTTTGCCAGGGAGCCGATTACGCTGTAGTCCAAACCACTTCCGCGCTCTCCGGCAAACGCTTCACCGGAGAGCTTCAGTAGCACTCTCTGCCAGCGGGGTTGTGAAGTACCGTCGTTCATCGGCTATGCCCCACCACCTTCTCCCACGCGGAAGCGAGTGAACCGCTGCACTATCAGTGGCTCGCCAACTGCCTGCGAGAACTCTTCTATCACCTGCTTCACTGACTTCTTTTCGTCGCGAATATAACCCTGATCCAGCAGACAGATTTGTTCGAAGAACTTGCTCAGGCGTCCTTCCACGATTTTATCGATTGCCTGTGGGGGCTTCCCCTCATTGAGGGCACGCTGGCGCTGCACCTCGCGCTCCTCTTCAATCAGCTGCTGCGGCACCTGGTCGCGAGTGAGGTAGCCCGGGTTGCCGAAAGCGATTTGCATCCCCAGTTCGCGCGCCAGACGAAGGGTTTCGGCATGTTGCGCTCCCGCCTCGCTGGCTGCTTTCAGCTCCACCATCACGCCGATTTTGCCGCCAAGGTGGATGTAAGTGTCCACACAGCCAGTGTTTCCGGTGCTAAAGACGGCGATACGCCCAACCACGATTTTCTCGCGGATACGCGCCACCAGGTCCTCCACGCGCTGGCGCACGGTGCGGTCGGGAGCAACCTGGCTGGGCTGTTGCAGAAACTCTTCCAGCGTGCCTTCGAAGCCGGTGTCCACCAGCTGCTGTACCAGTTCGTTCGCCAGTGACTGGAACTCCTCGTTCCGCGCGACGAAATCGGTTTCGGCGTTCAGTTCCAGCAGCGCGGCGCGATGATGGTCGGGCGCAACCGCTGAGACCACCACGCCTTCCGACGCCTGGCGCGACTCGCGTTTGACCGCTGCCGCCGCCCCCTTCTCGCGCAGAATCAATCGCGCACGCTCCATATCTCCTTGCGCTTCAATAAGCGCCTGCTTGCACTCCATCATGCCTGCGCCCGTCTGCTCGCGCAGTTCCTTCACCATCTGTGCCGTGATCTCCACCGATACCTAATCCTCCTGTACCCGTCGTGTGCGCTGACGCTCGACCTCTTCCTCTTCGTATTCGCTGTACTCTTCATACATTCTGGAGTACTCGTCCTCTTCGCCCGGACGAACCAGGATGTCCATCGACTCTTCTAATTCTGCCTCCGCTTCGCCGGCGAAGAGCTCTTTCTCCTCGAGTAGCAGTTCGCCCTCTTCGCCTTCCTCTTCGCCTTCAGCTTCCACTTGCTCAGTCGTCTCCACAACCTCTGCACCCTGCCACTCGACCGCTTTGACTTCCACGATAGCATCGGCGATGCGGTTACACAACAGCTTGATGGCGCGGATGGCATCGTCGTTGCCCGGAATAACAAGGTCCACCTCATCGGGGTCGCAGTTGGTATCCACAATCGCAATGATGGGAATCTCGAGCCGATGAGCCTCCTGCACCGCGATATGCTCTTTCTTCAGGTCTACAATGAACACCGCATGCGGAAGCCCGGGCATCTCCTTAATGCCAGCCAGCACAGATTCCAGCTTCTCCTTCTCCTCGCGCAGTTTGGCGGCTTCCTTTTTGGGCAAGCGGTCCAGGGTGCCGTCCGCCTCCATCTTCTCCAGCTCGTTGAGGCGTTTAATGCGTTCTTGAATGGTCTTCCAGTTCGTCAGCATCCCGCCCAACCAGCGCTTGTTGACGTAGAACTGCCGACTGCGCTCGGCGGCTTCGCGCACCGCTTCCTGCGCCTGCTTCTTCGTGCCTACAAACAGGATGTGCCCGCCATTTTGCACCACCTCCTGCACAAACGCCTGCGCCTGTTCAAACAGCTGGAGCGTCTGGTGCAGGTCGATGATGTAGATACCGTTACGTGCGCCGTAGATATAGCGCTTCATCTTGGGGTTCCAGCGGCGGGTATGATGACCGAAATGCACTCCCGCTTCCAGGAGCTCCTTCATGGTAACTGTTGCCAAAGCTGTGTTTCCTCCTTGTCGCTCAGGTTCTGCCTCCCGCCCCATCCACCCCGTACGCAATCCCGAGCGGGACACCAGCGCACGAGTCCGGAGCGGTGTGTGATGTCGTCGTGCGACGCAGAGCCAGTTTACCACAAATCGGGGCGTGAATCAAGCCTCTTGAGCGCGCAGGTTTGACTTGCTTTCTCGGAGCCTATCATGCGAAACACCCGTTTTAACAACGTTGGGCCATGGGGCGAAGAAAGTTGTCTTCACGGGTTGTTGGATACACAAGGCGAATTTTCGGCAAACATAGCCCATGGTCCCCATCATGGGCAAACACAGGATAAACCTTTGTAATGGAGCAGAAAAGGCAACGTCCCGTTCCCGGGCGAAGATTCATTATCGTAAGACCGGTATCCGAGAGACCAGGAGATACACCGATGCGCAAAAACCTTCCACCTGCACGCCTGAGCCGAAGACAGTTTCTCCGCAGAACAGGCTTACTCCTGACTACTTCTCTGTGGGGGGCGGCAATAGAAGCCATGTCGTCCAGCGTTCACACCTACCCGCTGGAGGTGCTGCCACCAGAGCATCAGCGCGTAAAAGACCCTGTGAGTGGTCTTCGCTTCACACCGGCTGGGCAACGTCAACGTGTGTGTGGCGACGATACCGGAGGAGTGGTAGCAGGCTCGCCGCCCCGGTTGATTTCCCAGACCACCCGCGCCCACTCCGCTCCAAACAGAAACGCTTGCGTGGAAAAGTAGGCCCACAGGAGCAACACCACCGCCGCGCTCGCCGCGCCGTACGCCGATTGTACCCCTGTCAAGCCCAAATACACGCCCACCAGCAGCTTGCATAACGCAAACAGAAACGCGCCAATCGCCGCGCCTGCCCACACGTCGCGCCAGCGTATGCGCTCGTCTGGCAAAAGGTGGTACGCACTTGCAAAAAGCAGGGTCGCCAACACCCAGCCCGCCCCGAAGTTCAGCCAGCGCCACACCGCCGAGACAGGCTTCCATCGAGCGGAGAGCGCAGCGAGCACTATGTCCACCCCTAACCACACTAACAGCGCTGTAGCCACAAGCAGTACCATCAGCACCGCCAGTAAATGGTCGCGCACAGTGGCGCGCATCCCCTGCAACGCTGCCCGCGTACCCCAGATGATGTTAACCGCTGCCTTCAGCTGCCGAAATAACCGCGCCGCACCGAGCAGCATCAACAAGAGGCTGATTCCTGCAGCCGAAAAGGTATTGGAGGCGCGCTGGGTGTTGCGCAGCACGTCCTGGACGAAACGCGCTGTTTCGTCGTTGACCGCTTGCGCAACAAGGTTAATCAGGTACTGTGACGCCACGTCCGGCTCTACCACCAGAGCGGTTACCGCCACCGCCACCACCAGCAACGGCGACAGCGATAGCATCGCGTAGAAGGCGATGGCGGCGGAAAGGAGCGGTACGTCGTGCTCTCGCCAGCTGCGATAGGCTCTCTGGGCGATATGAAACCAGTATCGTGTGTGCGTGAACATAGCAACACTCCGTCCTCCACAGTTTCGACATACAGTAAGCAGACTCCGCGCTGCGCATATTTTTGATTCCTCACCGCCGAGAAAGAGCGGGATAAAACCCCTTGCATAGCAAATTAGAAGGTGATATAATTTAGATAACAAATTAACTATAGTGAAGTATCATAGTGTAGTAGCAACAGGGTCTGACATCCCGAACGGAAGGAGGCAATGCCTGTGGAAAGGCAGATACGCTACCAGAGGGAGGCAGACCTGGAGTGGGCACACCAGTTCACGAAACATCCCGGTTGTGAGCGCTTGTTGTCGTGCATACAGTGTGGAACCTGCTCGGGCACCTGCCCTCTGTCCATCTACATGGACCTGACTCCCCGCCAGGTCATCGCGTTAGTGCGTGAAGGCTTCCGCGAAGACGTGTTGCGTTCGCAAACGATATGGCTGTGCGCCAGCTGCTACGCATGTAGCGTAGAATGCCCTCAGAAGGTAAGCATCACCGACATCATGTACCGCCTGAAGCGCGAAGCCATTCGGAGCAACCTTTACCCCAAACGTTTCCCTATTCCCGTGCTCGCGCGCGAGTTTTGCGACATGGTACGCCAGCGTGGGCGCAATTCGGAGTTCTGGGTAGTGTTTCGGATGGCGATGCGCTCGAACCCAAAGATTCTGCTCTCTATGGCGCGTACAGGATGGGAACTATGGCGTAAAGGGAGATTATCCCTGCGTAGGGAGCGCATCCAGCGGATAAATGAGCTGCAGTATATCCCCGCTACGTCAAAGGAGGTGGACTAAATGGAACCCTCCGCCAGATACCTGTACTATCCCGGCTGTTCGCTAAAGGGCACTGGCATCGCTTACGAGGAAAGCCTGCTGACCACTTTCCGCCTGCTGGAGATGCCTGTCAAAGAGCTGCCCGACTGGAACTGCTGTGGCGCAACAACCTATATGTCGGTTAGCGAGACCTCCGCAACACTGCTGGCGGCGAGAAACCTCGCGCTGGCAAGGCAGACGGGCTCTAAGGACCTGATTGCCCCCTGCAACGCCTGCTACCTCACCCTGCGTAAAAGCCAGCGCCTTGTGGCGGATTATCCACAAATAGCGCAGGAAACGGAACGCTTTTTAGAACAGGCAGGGCTGCCTCGCCTCGACTCGGTGCGCGTGAGGCATCCGCTGGAGGTGCTGTACAACGACGTGGGCATCCAGCGTTTGCGTGAGCTCACCGTGCGTCGATTGCAGGGCGTACGGATGGCTTCGTACTACGGCTGCCAGGCGGTACGCCCCTACGGAGAGGTGGACGACCCGCATGAGCCAACACGGATGGACGAGATTCTCAGAGCGGTGGGCGTGGAGGTGGTTGGGTATAACCTGAAGACCAAATGCTGCGGCGGACCGCTTACCGGGACTATCCATGATGTGGGCGTTCGTCTCAACTACATCTTGCTCAAAGAGGCGATGCGTCTGGGAGCGCAGGCGATGGTTACCATCTGTCCGCTTTGCCAGTTTAACCTGGATGCCTATCAGGCGGAGATTCGCAAACAGACGGGTGAACCCATAGATATGCCTATCCTCTACCTGACTCAGGTGGTGGGCTGGGCGCTGGGCGGCGACTACCGCGAGCTGGGCTTGCATCGCGCCATTTCCGGCAGGAAGCTGCTGGAGCAGTGGTTCACCGTGAGGAAGGAGGCGGAGACCTATGTCTGAAAAGAAGAACGGTCAGGTGCGCATCGGTGTGTACATCTGTCACTGCGGCGCCAACATCGCCGATACGGTGGATGTGAAAGCGGTTGCGGAGTACGCTGCCACCCTGCCCGGCGTAGTGATAGCTCGTGACTACAAATATATGTGTTCCGACCCCGGCCAAGAGCTCATTCAGCAAGATATCGAGGAGCACCAGATAAACCGCGTGGTAGTGGCGGCGTGTAGTCCCTCTCTGCATGAACATACCTTCCGCGGCGCGGCGGAACGGGCGGGGCTCAACCCCTTCTTCGTACAGATGGTGAACATCCGCGAGCACGACTCGTGGGTGCATACCGAACGCGAAGCCGCCACCGTCAAGGCGAAAGACCTGGTGCGGGCGGCGGTGCAGCGTGTCTACTTCCACAAGCCCCTCGAAAAGCGCCGTGTGCCTATCCATCCCGAGGTGCTGGTGGTCGGTGGCGGTATTGCAGGCATTCATGCCGCGCTGACGGTTGCCAACTCGGGAAAGAAGGTATACCTCGTGGAGCGCGAGGCGACCATCGGCGGACACATGGCGCAATACGACAAGACCTTCCCCACGCTGGACTGCGCGGCGTGCATCCTCACGCCCAAGATGTCGGCAGTGAAGGCGCACCCCAACATCGTGCTGTGGACGTACTCCGAAGTGGTGAGTGTGGACGGCTCGGTAGGCGACTACAAGGTAGTGGTCAAGCGCAAGCCGCGATACATCCGCGAAGACCTGTGTGTGGGCTGTTTGCAGTGCATCGACGCCTGCGTGTTCAAAGAGCCCAAGTTCGACGACGAGTTCAACCTCGGCTTGAGCAAGCGCAAGCCGATTTACATCCCCTTCCCGCAAGCGACGCCCAAGGTGGTGGTAATTGACCCCGAGGCGTGCATCCAGCTGCGCACGGGCAAATGTAAGCGGTCGTGTCTGGAAGCCTGTGTCGAGCGCGGAGCCATCGATTTCGAGCAGAAGGAGACCTACGAAGAGATACACGTCGGCTCCATTATCATCGCTACAGGCTTTAAGACCTTCGACCCGCGGCGTCTACCCCAGTACGGCTACGGAAGGTACCCCAACGTGTACACCACGCTGGAGGTAGAGCGACTGGTCAACGCCTCTGGACCGACGAGCGGGCAGGTCATCACGCGCGACGGGCGTGTGCCGAAGAGCGTGGGTATCATCCTGTGCGTCGGCTCACGCGATGAAAATACTAACCGCTGGTGCTCGCGTGTATGCTGTATGACCTCGTTGAAACTGGCGCACCTCATCAAGGAGCATACAGGCGCGGAGGTGTACATCTTCTACATTGACATGCGCGCTGCAGGCAAAGGCTACGAAGAGTTCTACCAGCGCGTGTTGAACGAGGGCGTGCACTTTGTGCGTGGGCGCGTCGCCGAAATCACCGACTGGGCGCTCGATCCTTCGGAAGAGGGCAAGCTGGTGGCGCGAGTGGAGGACACCAACACCGGCTTCGTGCGGCGTATCCCGCTGGATATGGTGGTGTTGGCGGTCGGGCTGGAGCCGCAGTTCGATGCGCACGAGGTACAGCGCATGTTCGGCATTAGCTGCTCGCTAGATGGCTTCTTCCTGGAGAAACACCCGAAGCTCGCACCTGCGCCCACCTACACCGATGGCATTTTCATCGCGGGGCTCTGTCACGGGCCCAAGGATATCCCCGATACCGTAATGCAAGCAGGTTACGCTGCCGCCGAAGCCATCGCTCTGGCAGATACCGGTTACTTCGAACTGGAGCCCAATACCGCCTACGTGGTGGAGGAAGAGTGTTCCGGCTGCAAGAGCTGCGTCCCGTTGTGTCCGTATCAGGCGATTACCTTCAAGGAGGATAAGCAGAAGGCGTTCATCAACGAGGTGCTGTGCAAAGGCTGCGGCACCTGCGTGGCGGCTTGCCCGTCGGGTTCGATTCGGCAAAACCTGTTCGAGGATGAAGAGATATTCAGCGAAATCGAAGGCGTGCTGGCATACGCCTGACGCCCGGAGGAGGAATGAGTATGGAAGAGAAGCCCGTCACTGACAAACTCGTCACTGGTGCGGACTGGGAGCCGCTGATTGTGGCTTTCTTCTGCAACTGGTGTACCTATACCGCAGCAGACCTTGCTGGAGTCTCCCGAATGGGCTATGATCCGAACGTTCGCGTCATCCGCGTGATGTGCTCGGGACGTGTAGACCCACAGTTTGTGCTGGACGCTTTTGCGCACGGAGCGGACGGGGTGCTCATCGGTGGTTGCCATCCGGGGGACTGCCACTATGTAGAGGGTAACTACAAGACTCTGCGTCGCTACCACCTGCTCAGGCGTGTGCTTGCTGACCTTGGCATCGAGCCAGAACGCTTGCGTCTGGAGTGGATTGCCGCTTCAGAGGGCGAGAAAGTAGCGAAAACTATCAACGAGATGGTGGAGCAGGTGCGTGCGCTCGGACCGCTACGGCTGAGCCGACGGTTCAGGGAGTGGGACGCCGAGCTGGCGTCGCTGGAAGCGGAAGTAAAACGGGGCGAGGAGGTGGCAGCCCATGTCTGACAAACCCAAAATCGCGTTCTACTGGTGCGCCTCGTGTGGAGGGTGTGAAGAATCCATCGTCGACCTCGCCGAGGACATCCTCGAGGTCGCCCAGGCGGTAGATATCGTCTTCTGGCCTGTGGCAATGGACGTAAAGCGCAGGGATGTAGAAGCCATGCCCGACGGCTCCATCCTTGCCACAATGGTCAACGGCTCTATCCGCACCTCCGAGCAGGAGGAGATGGCGTATCTGTTGCGTCGCAAAAGCCAGATTCTGATCGCTTACGGTTCGTGTGCACATACGGGAGGCGTGCCCAGCCTCGCGAACCAGTTCAGCCGAGAACAAATCCTGCGCTACGTGTACGAAGAGGCTCCCACGGTGGTCAACGAGGAGAAGGTGCGCCCTCAACCCCGCCACGGACACAACGGTACAGCGGTTACCCTGCCCGAGTTTCGCGCATTGGTACGCAGCCTGGACCAGGTGGTGGAGGTGGACTACTACCTGCCTGGTTGCCCACCCACGCCCAAACTGCTGAAGCAGGCGGTGCTTGCCCTGCTTTCGGGAGAACTGCCGCCAAAGGGCACAGTGCTTGCGCCTGACACCGCTCAGTGCGACGGATGCCCGCGCAGGGATACTAAACCCACCGACCTGAAGATTAACGAGTTCAAACGCCCGCACTGGACGCAGATAGACCCTAACACCTGCTTCTTGGCGCAAGGCATCGTCTGTATGGGACCTGCCACCCGCTCGGGGTGCGAAGCGCAGTGCATCAAAGGCAACATGCCCTGCACAGGCTGTTTCGGGCCTACCTCGCGTGTGCGCGACCAGGGCGCCAAGATACTCTCTGCGCTGGCGTCGTCGGTGAACGCACGCGAGCCGGAGGACATCGAGAAAATACTGGACGGCATCCCCGACCCGGTAGGAACCTTCTACCGCTACTCGCTGGCGAAATCGTTGCTGCGTGCGAAAGTGACTCGTTGAGGAGGGCTGAAGGATGGACGAGAGCATTCAGACCGTGTGGAACGAAGCGCAAACCCGCGCCAATGAGGCGTACTACACCCAGAGGCGGCGTATTACCGTAGACCCTATCACCCGTCTGGAGGGGCATGGCAAAATCGACATCTTCCTCAACGAGCAGGGCGAGGTAGAACGCGCTTACTTCCAGGTGCCAGAACTGCGTGGCTTCGAGGTCTTCTCGTTAGGTAGACCAGCCGAGGACATGCCCCAGATTACCAGCCGTATCTGCGGCGTATGCCCCACCGCGCACCACATGGCAGGAACCAAAGCGCTGGATGACCTGTACCGCGTGGAGCCGCCGTCGCCCGCAAAGAAAATCCGCGAGCTGGTATACAACACCTTCATGCTGGAAGACCACGCGCTGCACGTGTATGTGCTGGGTGGACCCGACTTCATCGTCGGTCCTGATGCGCCGCCCGGGATGCGCAACGTGCTGGGCGTCATCCAGACGGTGGGCGTCGATATCGGCAAGCGTGTTATCTCCACGCGCCGACGCCTGCGCGAGTTCATTGCGTATCTGGGCGGTAAAGTGGTGCATCCTGTGCTGGGCTTGCCAGGCGGAGTGGCGAAGGGCATCGCTCCTGAAGACCTGCCGCAGTTCCAGCAACTCGCTAAAGACGGGCTGGAGTTCGCGCTATTCACCCTGCAGGTGTTCAAAGACGTGGTGCTGAAGAACCCCGCCTATCTGGACCTCATCACGTCGGACACTTACACCCATCGCACCTACTACATGGGGCTGGTGGACGAAGCGAACCGTGTGAACTTCTACGACGGCAAAATCCGTGTGGTCACGCCAGAAGGCAGGGAGTACGCGAGGTTCCCCGCGCAGGCGTATCTGGACTACATCGCCGAGCATGTGGAGCCCTGGAGCTACGTCAAGTTCTGTTACCTGAAAGGCGTGGGCTGGAAAGGCTTCGCCGACGGTGCAGACAGCGGCATCTATTCGGTAGCGCCTCTGGCGCGGCTGAACGCTTCCGAAGGCATGGCAACCCCCGAAGCGCAGAAGGCATACGAGGAGTTCTACAATACCTTCGGGCAGAAGCCGGTGCACCATACGTTAGCGAACCACTGGGCGCGTGTCATCGAGATGGTGTACGCCGCCGAGCGCATCAACGAGCTACTCAACGACCCAGAAATCACCAGCCAGAACCTGCGCGTGATACCTACTGCTACTCCAACGGTAGGTGTGGGAGTGGTGGAGGCTCCGCGCGGCACGCTGTTCCACCACTACGAGACCGACGAGGACGGCATCCTGCGCAAGGTGAACCTCATCGTCGCTACGCAGAACAACTCGGCGCGGATGGCGATGAGCGTGGAGAAAGCGGCGAAGGGGTTGATACACGGCGGCGAGGTGTCCGAGGGGTTGTTGAACAAGGTGGAAATGGCGTTCCGCGCGTACGACCCATGCCATGCCTGCGCTACCCACTCCCTGCCTGGGCAGATGCCGCTGGTACTGACCGTATACGGAGCGCACGGCGAGGTACTCCACCAGCAGAAACGGTGATGGAACGCAGGGCGCACACGCTGGTTCTGGCACTCGGCAACGACCTGCTCGGCGATGATGGGGTGGGGCTGGAAGCTGCTCGTCGCATCGCCGGGCAGGTGGATGACAGCGTGGACGTAGTAGAGACCGGTGAAGCGGGGCTGGCATTGCTGGAGCTGTTAGAGGGCTACGAACGTGCGCTGTTGATTGACTCCGTTGTGACGGGGCGCTATCCGCCGGGCACGGTGCTCGAGTTTTCCCCGCAAGATTTCCGTCGTGTGATAGCGCCCTCTCCTCACTATGCAGGTTTGCCAGAGGTGCTGGAGATGGCTCACCGCTTAAATCTGGCGTTCCCTCAGCACATTCGCATCCTTGCTATGGAGGTACAGGACCCGTACGAGTTCCGCACTGGCTTCTCCGAACCGGTTCAGGAGGCGTTGCCCGCTCTTGTACAACGCGCCCTGACGATATTAAGCAGATGGGCTCATCAGCAGGGTGTTGAGAAAATGATGCTTTAACACAGCGCCAGCGCCGCATCGAGTCTCGCTACTCCTCCAGCTCTATCTTCTCCCAGTATCCTGCTTCCCACGCCCAGCCGCTCGGCTCATTGAGCAGCTCGATGTGTGCCTCTTGACCAGCATAGCGAGAGAGGTCAACCCCAACATCCAACCACCCTTCTCGAGAGGTCTCTCTGCCCACCGTCCGGCGCAATGCCTCCTCGCCGTTCACCCGCACAACCAGAGTCCAGTCGCCCTGCGGATGATGCCCCACAGTGAGCCGTAGCATCGCTCTCTTGCCCTCGGACAACCGTGTTGTGCGCACAATCCGGCAGGCAGTGTGCCTGTTCAGCGGGTGAGTCACGAACACATTCCTTCTACCGTTCCACTCGTCGCGCAAGCCGGGCTCCATGTCTTCACCGCAATCGAGCAGGGTCCAGCCGGGCGCCCATTGCTCGAAGCTCTGCATCAGAGCACGCGCCCACGAAAGTTCACGGATACGCGCCATCTCGCGAGGAGTATAACGCACGTTCATCGCTGGCTCTGGCGACCACGACTGCACCAGTCGTGAAGGACGTGGGGGTTTTACGGGTATCCACCACACTTCCTTGCCCGCCCCGTCGCGCTCCACCCTTCCGCCATAGCGCACCACTACCTGACGCGCCAGCCTGGTGCACGCCTGCGCCACCTTCTCAAAGGTGTAGTCGCTGTGTGCAAAGGCGGCTTTCGTATCCAGATGCGACCAGAACCGCTCCGGCAGGCGTGAGTAGCCGATGGTAGTAAACAGGATGCCCGCAGCGCTCGATGGGTTACAATCCGAATCCTGTCCGCAGCGCATGGAAACTTCAATGGTGCGCTCGATATCGCCCTGTCCATACAACAAACCCATCACGATGTATGCCCCGTTCAGCTTGGCGTCGATGTTAAAGTCGCCTCCTGTGCAGGAAAAGCGGCGATACTCTGGGCTGCGATTGTATTTGCGTTCTACCAGTTCCCACGTGTGCTGCCAGTCGTTCGGGTATTGCCGGTACCAGCGCAGCACGTCGCGAATAGCCTCAGCATACTGGCTCTGTCTGGGGATGCACTGCAGCCCTGCCTCCACTATCTTTATCGGTTCCCTTTCAAAGAAAGCGACGGCATACATTCCCCCGACGAACTGCCCGCCATACACGCCATCGCCATAGTTCATCAGCCTGCCAAACACCTCGCCCAGGTCTATCGCCGCCTGCGGAATGCCGGGAGCGATGAGACCGCTGAAATCCGCTTCTATCTGGTAGTCGATGTCGTCGGCATGAGCGTTGAACCGGGGATGACCGCAATCGGGTGGGGCGATACCGTTGCGCAGGTTCTCGCGTCCCTGCCAGTTGGCGTGCCAGAGCGGATAACGGCTGTTAGCAAACTCGATGCCTGCCTGACGGATGCTCACGCCCAACCCATATCGCTCCAGCGTGCGCAGGAAGGTCATCTCCACATACAGGTCATCCTGCCAGAACTGGTTGACCATTTCCGGTCGCCACGCAGGCAGGTCCTTTTCAGGAATGATAGTTCCCTGATAGCGGAACTCGGTAGGCGCACCCCAGCCTACGCCCACCATCTGTCCTAGCCAGCCCGCCTTCATGCGGTCAACGTATTCCTCGACGGAAATGGAAAGCCGCTGTGGCGCACGTAGCAGAGCCTTCACCGCCTCCCTCCTGCTCCTTCCAACAGGCTTTGAGCGTCTATCTTTGCCTTCAGTTTCCCGTCTTCCCCGTAAAACGCTATACTCTGGATGTCTACCACAGTTCGGAGACGCCCCTGTCCATCGTACAGCACGATCAGGGTGTTTTCTTCTGAA
>JANWYZ010000067.1 GCA_025054895.1 bacterium
GTATGGAACCTTCGCCTGCTTGAGGCGCGCGACGATGGCTCCGGAATCTGAGGGCGACAAGCCAGTGTACAGCACCTCCCATTCTGGCTGCGTCGCCCAGAAAGAGAGAGCTATCATCACAATCAGCAGCCCCGCCGCCGACGCAATGGCGATGAAACGGGTCTGGCGGTCGCTGGTCTGCCACCACTCGCGCACACGCTCTAACATCTGCTATACCTGCATCCGCATGATTTCCTGGTACGCCTCTACCACCTTGTTGCGCACCTGTACCGCCAGTTGCAGGGCGACAGAGGCTTCTTCCGCCGTGGTAATCACGCGCACCAGGTCGTCCGTCTCGCCCGAGGCGAACTGCCGAGTCATCTCGGCGGAGTCAAGTTGCGTCTGGTTTATCCTCTCAAAAACGTCTTTGAGCGTTTCCGCGAAGGAGGGGGCAGCGTCATGGTTGCCAGATGAAGGAGTGCCGGTGATGGAAGCGGTGGCTCCTGGCAGCACAGTATTCAAGCGAATGTCCATTATCTACTCCCCCTATGCGTTTCTGCCAATGTCCAGCGTGCGTAACGCCATCTGTTTTGCCGCGTTCATGGCGGTCACGTTCGCTTCGTATGCCCGTGTGGCGGTAATCATGTCCACCATCTCGGTCACCACGTTCACATTGGGCGTCAACACGTAGCCTTCCGCGTCAGCGTCGGGGTGGCCTGGGTTGTATACCCGCTGAGGCGGGCTGGCGTCCTCCGCGATCGCTGCCACGCGCACGCCGCCCCTGCCGACCACGGGCGCAACGCGGGTACCCAGCAGGTCGGCGAATCCTGTTGGACGCTCCTCCAATATTGCCACTTTGCGTCGGTAGGGTCCTCCCGCTGCGGTGCGCGTGGTGTTGACGTTTGCCAGATTGTCGGCGATAACGTCCAAACGCAGCCGTTCGGCAGTCAATCCCGATGCGCTGATGCGCAGGGAATTAAAGATGCTCATCTATCCTACCTCCCTCCGCCTGTGATGACCGTTTTGAGGCTCTGATAGCGGCCGGTAATCAGCTGACTGAGCGCGTGGAAGCGTATCTGGTTTTCGGCGAGCTGCGCCATCTCGTAGTCAATGTCGACGGTATTACCGTCAGGGCGCATAGGCGCGTCCGCTTCTGGCGCGGCTTGGGGAACCGGCAGTCGGGCAGGCGGAAGGACGACATGACGCGGGTTCGTGGCTCGCAGGGGCGTTTGCTGCACGGAGCGCAACAACTCTTCGAAGGAGACGTCGACACGCCGGTAGCCGGGGGTATTCACATTAGCGATGTTGTGCGCAATCGCCTCCTGTCGCAAGGCGCACGCATGAAGCGCCCCCTTCAGCAAGGGATAGTGCCCACCGAACAGCTTATCCGTCATCGGTTTGCCTCCTCAACACAGCCCGCAGTATCTTTTTCCATCGGCTATTGTCGGTCGGTACATTCCGCCAAACCTGTTGCAGGTCTACCCGTTCGCCCCGCAGCAGCGCGCGAGGCACGTTCGTCGTTAGCATCTGTGCAACGTGTTGCCCGTAACTGCGTTTCAGCAGCTCCGCCGCCTCGCCCAGGTCGCACCGCCGCCTCTTGATACCATGGCAATCGGACGCGACTACGCTGACCAGCCGCCTTTCCATCAGCTCGTAGGCGCATCGCGCCGCCGCTGGCTCGGACCTGCCCGCAATCAGCGAGCCTGTGCTCACCTGCAGGTGCACGCCCATTTGCACCAGCTCTTCCAGCAGCGACAGGTTGCGCTGGAAGAAGACGTGTCTTTCGGGGTGAGCCAGCACTACCATCCAGCCAGCTTCCAGCAGGTTCTGCAGCACCGCCTTACCGTAAGGGAGCCACTCTCCCCACGGCGGCTCCACCAGCACGGCGCGCCCGCTGTCGCCCAGAGACATCCACTCATCGCGCTGCAAGCGCTCCAGCAGTTCTGCCTGCAGAGGGATTTCACAGCCGGGCAGTATCTCCACTGGAACGCCTTTCGCCTGTATCAGGGTGTTCAGGTCGCCTACGCCGTGGCGTATCTGCGCCGCGCTCAACGCCTGCCGACCGTGCCAGTACAGGTGAGGCGTTGCTACCATCGCCCGGACGCCCTGGCTGGCGGCGTCTTCCGCCATCAGCAACGCTTCGCCGATGTCCTGGAGACCGTCGTCGACGCCGGGCAGGATGTGGGTGTGGATATCAATCATTTGAGGCTAACGTCGAATTACCGAGTAGGTAGCCAGCAGCGTGCCCAGTATCGCCGTCCACTCGTAGCTGGGGCGGGGGCGCGAGGGCACAATGACCACGTCAGTCGGTAGCAGAGGAAAACGTGCTCCTTGTGGGGTGGTGGCGTTCACCTGCAAAAACTGGTTGCCCCGATTGACCACCACGCGCTCTAGCCGTGCCTCGCGGGTGGGACCGCCTGCGGCGGTAAGCGCGTCCATCAGCGTCTCGCAACGCCCTTTTTGCCAGCCGTATGCTCCCGCCCGCGCGACCTCTCCGATGATGAACAGCGTGTTTTGCCGTTCCGGCACGCGGACGGTCATGCCCGCTTGTAGCGGTCGCTGGCGGACGCTGGCGTCAAGCAGGTCTACCACCTCTACCACCTCGCCTACCTGCACCTCGGCGCGAGACGGGTCTCCGAATGTCAAGGTGCCTCCGGCGGTCGCCAGTGCCTCTTCCAGGTTGCGTAGCGTGCCTACTGGATAAACTCCCGGACGCGCCACCGCGCCAGTGATGGTGAAAGTGGCTTCAGACACGATCAGGTTATCGCCCGGTTGAAGCACGAAGCGCACCGCCGAATCCTCTCGTGAGAGATTATCGGTAAACCTCACGGAGAACTTTACGTCTTGCGCCCCTTGCCTGCGCAGAACAGTGAGGTGGTCACGGTCGGCGTTGGCGGTAAAGCCGCCCGCCAGTGCAATCGCTTCGGCAACGGTCAGACCGGGCTGAAGGGGGTAAACTCCCGGTCGCGCCACTGCGCCAAGGATGAAAACCTGATGCTGGGCGAAAGATTTGACGATGACGCTAACACGGGCTCCCTTCACCCAGCGGGAAAGAGATTCGGCGATTCGCTGAGCCAGTTCACCTGGAGTGGTTCCCTGCGCACGCAGCTCCCCCACTACAGGCAGCGAGATGTTGCCGTCGGGGCGTACGATAACCGTGCGAGAGAGGTCTTCATAGCCCCATACCGCAACTTCTAATGTGTCGCCCGGGCTGATGCGGTAGTGCTCTGCGCCCTCTGCGGTGTGCAAAAGGAGCAGAAACAGCCCACTCAGCAGCAGGCATACCCTGCTCCACATCGTCGTTTACACCTCTTCTTCCTCTTCCTCCAGCCCCTTCTCTTCTTCCTGAGCCAGCTCTTCCAGGGAGGTGGTCTCCAGCCCCTCCTCGCGCTCGATAATGTCCAGGTCCTCGGCAGGCTCGTCGGTCAGAGGGGACAGGTCGTCCACAATGACCAGTGGGGTGCGATGCTTGGTGCGACACTCCTCGCACGTGAACTTCACCTGCACGCCAGCCAACCAGGCAGGGATTTTTTCCAACGGTTTGCCGCATTCCACACAAACGACCGCGCTCACTTGCGCACTTCCTCCTTCTTCTTCGATAATTGCTCCTGGTCCCTCATCTTCTGCTCGTAGTGGCGCACGGAGAGAATGGCATTCACAATCATCAGTGCAGCAGCTGCGAAGTACAACCAGGGCAAAAGGGGGTCATGCGGCTGACCGGGGTCGCGGATGGCGTCTGCCCCGTACACCAGCCCAACTGCCCCAATGATGAACAACAGCACCGCCAGACCGGTGAAGCTATTCAGAAACTTCCACACGCTACAAAGCCTCCGTGAACGTGATAGCACACTATATTGTACCCTCTTTTCGAGAAGGCACTCGCTTACTTATACGCAGCTGCCAGCCCAAACAAACAGGCAGACGACGCCAGCGCTATCAAGCTGGTAACAGGTTCACGCTTCCCTTCTGCATGCCAGTCTTCAGGATAGTCTCCATCTGGCGATATGTCTTCTCTGCAGACATCGCTACGTAACCCAGCAACATCTGCTTCTGGTTTTATGTTTCTGCTTATGATATGCCTTTTCCCTGACCTGCATACGCAAATGCTGATCATCTGTTCGCAGGCGGCCTTGTCAAACCCAGTACCAGTCGCTATAATTTATCCGAGCTACATTAATGGCGGTGGAGGGCGCCCGATGCAGTTTCAACAGTTTGACGACTCCCGTACTTTGCTGGACCGACCTGATGACCTGAGAAAACGCATGCAGGATGAAGGCTACCTTTTCATCTCTGGGTTGATTCCTGAAGTAGAGGCGAACGCGGTATACGACGCTATCATGCACATCTGTCGCGAGCATGGCTGGGCAGACGAAAACAATCTCGCAGTGGGAGAGCCTCGTCTGGAGGGGCATGAAGGCTGGTGGGAAGTGTACGACCGCGTGCAGTGCATGGAGGAGTTCCATGCGCTGGCGCACCATCCAGAGATCCTGCGTGTGATAGAGGCTATCGTGCAGGAGCCGGTGCTGGTACATCCGCGAAATATCGCCCGCATTACCTTTCCTGAAACGGCGCACTACACCACCCCACCCCATCAGGACTATCCCCTGATTCAGGGTACGCCCGATACTTATACCGTGTGGATGCCACTATGCGATTGCCCGATAGAGCTGGGGGGGCTGGCGGTGCTACCGGGGTCGCACAAAGCGGGTTTATTACCGGTGCATCGTGCTAGCGGACCCGGTGGACTGAGCGTAGACACCAGCCACTGGGGCGACCGCTGGTTAGCACAGGACATGCACGCTGGCGACGCGCTGATATTCCATAGCTACACCGTGCATCGCGCGCTGGTGAACGTCAGTCAGCGCAGGCTGAGGGTGTCGGTGGATTATCGCTATCAAGGGGCGTCACAGCCTATCGTGGAAGATTCGTTGCGCCCGCATTACGAGCGACTCAGCTGGGAGCAGGTTTATCGCGGCTGGCAGAGAGGAGACATCCAGTACTACTGGCAAAAGTTCGCACTGAATGTAGTACCTCGCGATTTCAGCATCATGCAGCCGGAGGAAGAGTAAAACGCCAGTATCTCCCGCTACTGGTTGTTGTGTGAGCAGGGGGGTGCTCACGCCTTTCTTCGCTGTGGCGCACCTATTCTCCTACCACGATGTGTACGCGGTGTGTTGTGCCCGGTTCGAAGGGAGGCACGGTTTCTGCTTGCCAACGCTGTCCGTCTACCGTGCATCCCGCTTGCTCGCCCGGCTGCGCTCGGCGCACGGTAATCTCATAAACCGCCCCGCGAAAACGCCTCTGCAGGCGGTACGAATGCCACTCCTCTGGTAGCTGCGCTCGCACGCGCAAGCCCTCCAGAGTAGATTCAATGCCCAACACGCCTTCTACCAGCGCGCGCAGGTACCACGCTGCCGAGCCCGTGTACCACGTCCACCCGCCTTTACCCTCGTATGGCGAGTCGGGACCATCGACGTTGCCTGGCATCACGTACGGCTCGGCTGCATAGCGTTCGGGTTCCATGCCGCGTAATGGTGGGCAGAAGCTGCGCCACAGCCGATAAGCAGCTTGCACGCCATGCAGTTTACGCTCTGCCAGCACTGCCCAGCACGCTGCGTGTGAGTAGACTCCGCCGTTCTCTCTCGCGCCGGGCGCGTAGCGGGTAAGATAGCCAATCTCGGCATCCGGGATGCTATACGCTGGAGCAAGCAACAAAGCGCCATACGGCTTGTACAGGTGCTCGCGTACGGATTGCAAAGCCTGCTCAGCGCGTTCGGGCGGCGCGGTGTCGGCGATGACTGACCACGTTTGGGCGTTCAGGAAAATGCGACCCTGCACGTTTTGAGAAGAGCCTATCCGCTTGCCCGAATCGGTGCTCGCCCGCCAGTACCACCTGCCATCCCAGCAGTGTGCGTTTACCGCCTCGCGCAGCGATTGCGCCTCGCTGCGGAAACGGGCAGCGGTCCGGTCGTCCAGTACAGGCAGCTCTGCCCAGCGCGTTAACAGATAGTGCAGGAAGTGCGCCATCCACACGCTTTCACCCTTACCGCCGATGCCCACGGCGTTTAATGCATCGTTCCAGTCTGCTTGCAGGATCAACGGTAAGCCACGCTCGCTGCGTCGGCTAAGCGCTTTGTCGAACGCTCGCAGACAGTGTTCCAGCAGGGAGGCGGAACCACCGTCGAAAAAGGGTATCTCTTCCTGCAGACAGCGGAAATCGCCCGTTTCGTGCAGGTAGTGTAAAGTGACGAAGGGCAGCCACAGCAAGTCATCACTATAGTAGGAGGGTAGTCCCTGTTCGGCTATCGGATGCCACCAGTGTAGCACCGTGCCATCCTGATACTGATGTGCGGCGTGCAAGCGAATCTGCTCTAGCGTGCGCTGGGGTTGCCCCAGTAACAACCACACCAGGCTGTCCTGCAGTTGGTCACGATAGCCGTAGGCGCCGCCCGTCTGGTAATATGCAGTGCGCCCCCATAAGCGACAGGAAACCGCCTGGTATGCCAGCCAGCCATTCGCCAGCACGTTTACGGCATCGTCAGGCGTCTGCACTACAAGACCACTTACCAGCTCCTTCCAGAACTGCCTGACCTGTGTGAGGGCGTCATGCACGGTTGGCAGGAGACGGTACTTGTCTGCCAGAGCCAGAGCGTGCGCCTGGTCGTCTGCTGCTCCCAGCACAAAGGCTACCTCCACCCACTCGCCCGGCGGCGCCTCCAACGCCACCTGCAAACTACCGATACCGTCCCCCCAGCGTCCCTGTGTGCCAAACGATTTGCCCTCTACTACTGCTCTGGGAGCATCCAGATCACGGTATTTGCCGAGAAACGCTCGTTTATCCCCGTCGAAGCCGACAGGCTTTGCCGTTGCACTGTGAAACGCCACGTACTCCCAATCGCTGTTCCAGTGTGTATTGCCCTTGCCGGGGATATCCCACATCACGCTCGTGGCAAGCATTACACCCTGTGTATCGTCGTACCGCGTTTCAATGAACAGCCGCCGGAACTCGCGATGCCAGTCTGGAGCTGTGCCCAGCAGCCATTCCAGATAGGAAAACACCTGCAATCGGCGTACGGCGCTTCCGTTATTGCGCAAGCGCAACAACCATACTTCGCAGGGATCGCCAATGGGCACAAACACGGTCAGTTCGCTGCGCACTTGCTCGTGCTCGCCCTCGAATATCGAGTAGCCCCATCCGTGGCGCACCTGGTACGCCTCCAGTTTGCCTGGGCAAGGATGCCAGGTCGGGCTCCAGAACTCGCCAGTCGACAAATCCCGTATGTAGAGGTACTTGCCCCAGCGGTCGCGCACGAGGTCCTGTTCCCAGCGAGTCAAGCGGTTCATGCTGGCGTGGGTGCGCCAGCTGTAGCCGCCGCCGGTTTGGGAGATGACTATGCCGTAGTCGCCGTTAGAGATTACGTTCACCCAGGGCGTCGGTGTATCCGGGCGGAGGATCACATACTCGTCGCCGGATTCGGTAAAATAGCCGTATTCGGTAGCGAACAGGTTCATCGCGCAAGACACCTCGCCATGATACGCTTATTAACCGGTTCAGCACGTATGCAGACGAGGATAAATTACGTCCGAATCAGGTGGTTTCCTGCTCGATTCTGCTCACGTTGCAGGCGGCTTCACAGCACTTTCAGTATCGCCACCAGTTGGTTGCGGAACACTACCTCGGTACCCGGCAACGGCTGCTGGATGAAATCGCGCAACGGAACGCCAAACCATGCTTGTAATTCGGGCGAGAAAGTCACGATGTACTTCGCCCTGGTGCGATGCAGCAATGTATAGCGTTCCGAATCGGGGCGGCGCGCGTCCAGAAAACGCAGCACTTCGCGTAGCCGTTCGGCGAACTGGGGCGTCTCGCCCCAGTGCCCCACGTACACCCGGTTACCGGCGAAGGGAGGAATGAACACGGCGAACGAAGGAAAAGTAAGCACCGCCTCTTCGGGTTGGGTGTTATCCGCCAGCCACTGTATCGCCTCCCATTCTTCCGGTTGCATGTAGGCGCGATGCATCCCTGTATTCGCCATGTTGCGGATGAGGTTCTGTCCGTCGCGTATCAACCAGCGGATGTTGCTGGGGGTGGTAAGCGCGATGACCAGTGCGGTAACCAGCAAAGCACGTCGCGCAGGCAGACGGCGCACCATCAGCCATAGTCCCCATCCTGCCAGCGCGCATAACGGCAAATGCGCACCCATCACCATCTTGCGCTCGAAGTTCATAGGCAGGTGCACACCAACCGCGGCGAAGATTCGCGGCAAGTACTGCAGCCCGACGCCCACTATCGCCCAACAAAGCAGGAATAGAAATGGCTCGTCGCGGTATCGCCGTTCGCGAATAAGCACCATCACTGCAACCAGGGCGAGAACTATCAGCGGCGCGTACCCCGCTACCACGTGCCACAGCGGAGGCGCGGAGGTGGGCACATCAGCGCGGTGACGGAAGATGGGGTCGACGCGATACAACCAGTACTGATATGCGACCGTAGGCAACCCGATAAGCGCTGTCGCTATCGCCATCAGCCAGCGTTGCCGATCAAAACGTTTCTGAAGGATACTGCTGGCAACCAGAAAAGCCAGCCATGCTCCAGCCACCTGAATCACGTCGTAAGAGTGGATGTTGCCTAAAAGCAATGCCCATAAGCCAGCCCGCGTAGCATAGCCCCATTTCTCTTCCTGTATCGCCCGCCACAGGTCGTAGAGGCAGAGGGTCATCAGCAGCGTACCTACCACGAACAGCGGGTTTAAGTAGAGCGACAGGAAAGTAAACGCTTCCACTTGCCACACGTCGATAGGCGCGTTGATTCCCGCGTTCCGCCAGAACAGCCATCCCAACCCTGCGGATACACACGCCAGCCACAGCGCAGGCATTCGCGCGTCCTCTGGTAGAAGCCTCTTGTAGAGAAGCCATAGCGTCCAGAGCCACACGATACCCAGCCCCATCCGCGCCGCGTGGAACAACAACAGCACTGGCAACCCCGTCCATCGCGCTATCGTACCAATTGTCCAGAAGAAGAGGTTGGTGGAGAGACGCGGTTGGGGGTCGGTCGTGAAGCGGTTCTCAAAGAAGAAGTGCCCTTCCTGCGCCTGTCGTATCCAAGCGAGGTACACACAGTTGTCGTCGATGTTATGGTTAATCCAGAAGTACTTGCGCCCCAGCGACAGCCACGCCCCGAACAGGTAAGGTAACAGCGTGAGCAGCACTACGGCAAGTATCAGCGTCCACGCCTTGCGATCGGTAAATCGCTCGGAGGCTATGCGGTTGTGCAGCTTCTGAGATGTTGCCTTCATGCACTGCATGGATTAGCCAGCGCCGGCGCGTTCTCCTGCCCCACACAGGATACGCCGCCACGCTGGCGAAACAAAACTCAAGACTTAATACTGCAGCGTTTATGGCAGGCAGACACGGGGCTACTCCCTTTGCCAGTAGCGTCTTCCAGAGGTTGGAGGGAAGTGCTCTGTCGCGTCTGTAGGGGTCAAAGCGGAGCGTGACCTTCCAGCAGATGGAACGTCAACCCATTACAGAAGGGGTCAACGCCATGAATCAGGATTTCTCTCGCGCGATTATCCTCAGCGCAGGTAATGCAGCGCATCGGGCGGAGCGCAAGGGGGCGCAGCTTTTGCGTGACGAGGTGAAACGACGCACTGGTCTCACGTGGCAAGTGGTAGAAACGCCTCGCGAGGGTGTTCCAACGGTGGTAATTGCACATCCGCAGCGCGTGCCTGCCGGATTGCACCTGCCCCGACAGGCGCAGCCTCCAGCCGATGCCGCCGAGGGCTATACGCTCTACCTGGAATTGCCTTCTCCAAGAGCCCCGCGCCTGTGGCTGGTGGGCAACTGCGGACGCGCTGCGCTGTTTGCTGTGGGGCAACTGCTGCGCTGGTTGCATACTGAGCAGGGACGCGCCACGCTGCCCGACCGTTCGCCGGGCAGGCTGGTTTCTACCTCCGCGCGGTTCCCTATTCGGGGTCACCAGCTGGGCTATCGCAGCCTGCCGAACACTTACGATGCGTGGAACGTGGCGCAATACGAGCAGTACATCCGCGACCTCGTGCTGTTCGGCGCGAATAGTATCGAACTGATTCCGACGTTGAGACCCGATGAACCGCGCACCGCCATCATGCCCTTGCCCCCTTGGGAAATGAACGTTCGACTCTCTTCCCTGCTGGACGAGTACGACCTGGACGTGTGGATTTGGCTGCCCAACACCGACGCGCCTTCCGGTCAGCCGGCGGATATCGCCAGGATGGCGGCGGATAGGAGACGGCTATTCGAGTCCATGCCGCGTCTGGACCATGTGTTTGTGCCCGGCGGAGACCCGGGCGAACTGCCGCCCGAGGAGTTGTTCCCACTACTGGAGAAGATGGCAGACGAACTGCGTCGGGTACATCCTCGAGCCGGTCTGTGGCTCTCGCCGCAGGGCTTCAACCGCGAGCGGATGGACGCCTTCTATCGCTTCCTGCGCGAGCAACAGCCGGACTGGTTGACTGGCGTGGTGTATGGTCCCTGGATTCGCGACCGGATGGAGCGTGTGCGCGAGATGGTTCCTGCCCGCTATAAACTGCGTCGTTACCCCGACATCACGCACTGCGTGCGCTGTCAATACCCCGTACCGGAGTGGGATATGGCGTTTGCGCTGACGCTCAACCGTGAGCCAATTAACCCCCGCCCGATGGCGCAAGCGCATATCCATAACCTGTTCATGAACCTCGCCGATGGCTGTATCACCTACTCGGAGGGCGTCAACGACGACGTAAACAAGGCGATATGGTCGGCGCGGCTGTGGGACCCACGCTGCGCGGTACGCAACGTGCTGATAGAGTATGGGCGAGCGTACATCTCCTCCGAGTTCGCCGAGGACATCGCGGAAGGTCTACTCGCTCTGGAGCGCAACTGGCAGGGCGCGCTTGCAGGCAATCCTCGTCCGCGCCTGACGCTGGGGTTGTGGAAGCATCTCTGGCAGGCGTTAGGCAAAGAGGGGCAGGGCAACTGGCGGCTACAGATGGCGTATTTCCGTGCGCTTTACGACGTGTTCGTGCAGGCGCGTCTGGAGTCGGAACAGAGGCAGGAGCAGGACGCACTGAGGGTTCTGGAACAGGCAGAGAGGCTCGGGGCGCGCCGTGCAGCAGACCAGGTGAGAGCTATTTTGAGCAAGCCCTACACCACCCAGGAGATCGAGGCGATGCGTCAGGAGATCCTGGCTCTGGGCGAATCGCTGTGGAAGAGCATCGGCATGCAGATGAGCGTATCGCGCCACCATGCCGACGGACTGGAGCGCGGCGCGGTGCTGGACACGATGGACGAACCGCTGAACAACCGCCTGTGGATGCTGGCAGAGGTGGAGAAAGCGCTGCAAATGCCCGCTGAGCAACAAGCGCAGGCACTGGTCAGGGTCGCTCGGTGGACGGACCCCGGAGCGGGCGGATACTATGACGATTTGGGTAACCCGCATGCCGAGCCGCATCTGGTGCGTGGTGAGGGCTGGGCGAAAGACCCCGGTTTCCTGCGCTCCGCGCAGGACGAGTTCGGCGCGATGGCTCCTGGCTATCGCTTGTCATGGGGTAATCAGGCGTCTACGTTATACGGCGCGCCGTTAGAGATGTTGTATACCGGGCTGGAACCGAACGCGCGCTACCGCCTGCGCGTGGTGTACAACGGACGATTTCGCGCGATGATGCGCCTGGTAGCGAACGAGCACATAGAGATTCACGGCGCGTTACGAGGCACGCAGCCGCCGTCGGTGATGGAGTTTGCTATCCCGCAAGAGGCAACGCGCGGCGGCGCGCTGCGCCTGAAGTGGGAACTGGTTGAAGGGCGCGGCTGCCAGGTGGCGGAAGTATGGCTGGTTCGAGAGGGATAGGCGGTACAATAAGGATGGACTCAGGCAACACTCCGTTCACGGAAAGAGGATGCAGCACATTTATCTCGACCACGCGGCGACCACGCCCATCGCGCCCGAAGTACGCGAGGCGGTAGCGCAGGCAATGGAGGATTGCTGGGGCAACCCGTCCAGCCTGCACCTGTTCGGCAGAAAGGCTCGTGACCTGTTGGACGAGGCGCGAGTGACTGTTGCCCACGCGCTGGGTTGCCTCGATGCGGAAGTGTTCTTTACCTCCAGCGGAACCGAGTCGGATAACATGGCGATACTGGGCGCAGCGAGGGTGGCTCCTCCGTGCAAAAGGCATATCGTTACCACTGCGATAGAACACCATGCCGTACTGCACGCCTGCCAGCGTCTTCAGCAAGAAGGGTGGGAGGTTACTTACCTGCCTGCAGACCGTTACGGCATGGTAGACCCCGACGATGTACGCAGGGCGATTCGCGACGAAACCTGGCTGGTTAGCGTAATGCACGCCAACAACGAGGTCGGCACGATACAACCTGTGCGCGAAATCGCTGCTGTGTGTCGTGAGCGTGGCGTGTGGTTACATTGTGATGCAGTGCAGACGTTCGGGTTGATGGACGTGAGCGTGGATGAACTGGGCGTAGACATGCTGTCGGTGTCGGCGCACAAGCTTTATGGGCCGAAGGGCGTGGGCGCACTATACCTGCGCGGCGGAGTGAAGATTGCGCCTCTGCTGGTGGGCGGCGCGCAGGAACGAGAGATGCGTGCAGGCACGGAGAACGTGCCTGCCATTGCTGGTTTCGCGAAAGCTGTGGAGCTGAGCCACAGCCGCTATGCGTCCGCCGGTCAGCAGATATGGCAGCTGCGCGAGCGACTTCGGACACGCCTTCAGGAAAGGATTTCTGTCTTGCAGGTGAACGGCCATACCCGGTATTGCCATCCCGGCATCCTCAGTGTGACCTTCGAAGGTGTTTCGGCGGAGAGCCTGTTGATTGCGCTTGATCGACGCGGTATCGCCGCTTCGGCAGGGGCGGCGTGCAGTGCAGGTTCTATCGAGCCTTCGCATGTGTTGCTGGCGCTGGGCATGAGCGAGGCGCAGGCGATGAGCACCGTCCGTCTCAGTTTAGGCAGAGGCAATACGCCCGAGGAGATAGACCTCGCCGCCGAGGTGATTGCCGAGGAGGTTCACCGTTTGCGAAGCAAGACCCCTGCGCCTACCGGTGTCTAGTGCTCTGTTAATTTGTGATTTCACGATTTCGCGCATCCTGCCCCCGATTGAAATCGGGGGCTATGAGAAGGGGAAATCCGCCTGCGCGGATTCCGACAACCTGCGAAGGCAGGTTT
>JANWYZ010000068.1 GCA_025054895.1 bacterium
CGATGGAGCAATATTGTAACGCGCTGAAGGCTGGAAGAGCACCAGCTGCACCCCAAAACGCTCCACAACCGCCTGCGCCGGTTGCGTCAGGGTAAAGCGTCCACACATCGCTTTTGTCGCTCTCCATCGCTCAGGATGAGGTCCTCGCCGTCCATCACCTGACTGGTGACCGTACCGAGGGGCAACCACAGCAGGTTGCCCCTGCAAGCACTAACCCCTACTACCAGAAGATGCCTTATCTGCGAGGCACCGTGGGGGCAGCTGCTGGCGCTGCAGCAGAGCCTATGGTATATCCGGCGTTAAGCACCCGGTCTATCTCGCTGAGCATCTCATCCAGGTGAACTCGTGTGGCGGCGTCGAGAGGTTTATTCCGTATCGCCTGTATCTGCCCCTTCAGGCGGCGCAGGTGATAGCGCGCCAGCATCTTCGCATCGTCCGGAGCCTCCGAGTCGGGATTGACAAGCATATCTGCCAGTGTGCGCAGGTACGTCCTCTGTAACAGCCGGCGCAACGCAGGCACGTTCTTGCCATTGATAATCTCAGCATTGATTGCGTTGCTCACCTGCTCAAAGAGAGCAACCATGCTGAGCGTATCACCGGGTTGACGCGCTTTGAACTCGTTGTTGGCAATCTGGCTGAGCGTCTGTTCGCTGAACAGCCGACGCAGGGTGCGCACCTGGATGCCGGAGATCACGTCGCGCACGGGCGCATCCAGTCTCGGCCGGCTGGTCAACATGCCGGCGTAGTCTGGATAGGGGTCTGGAGCCAGCTTGAGGTACACCTCCTTCGGGAAGTTGAACGCCTGCGGTGAGAACACATATCGGGTCAGCAAGGAGAGTGCCCTTTTTTGCTCAGCTGCGCTCAGGGGCACAACAGGCGGTCTCTCGTTGGGGTCGCCCCGATGGTTTCGGCTGAGCCGCACTCCCCCAATGTACCGGGCGACGTTATTCGCCGCCCGGGCATACATCGAGAGCATCCCATTGAAGCTGCGCGTGAGCTCGTAGTAGTTGTCGCCGGGCTTCACTGCCTTTGCAGGTAGCTGGGGTATCATCCGGCTTACATCGCGGAAGATAGTCGCCCAGTACTCCAGCGGGTCCCCGCCGAGGTCAAAGCGGGTAATGTACGGGTCTACACTGTCGGCAAACTCGTCACCCATATATGCCAGACCACGCTCAGTACCTCTTCGGGCGATGGCTTTCAGCATGGGCTGTTCGGCTTCGGCAGTAGCTGCTTTGCTCGGCTTGTAACCGTACTCGATCGCCCAGTAGTCGTACACGCCCAACCCCTGCGTCCAGTATACGGAGCGCGGCGAGTGCAGGGCGAAGACGTTCACAGGCGTATACTCCATCACCGAGGCGGTCATGCCCAGGTGGTTGATGCGCTTCGCTTCGGTCAGGTCTTTTGGCGGATGTAGCGTGCTGGCAACGAAGTTGTGGCGCAATCCCAGGATATGCCCCATCTCGTGCGCCACAATCTCGCGGATGTACTGCTTTACGTACTCCGACTCGGAGATGCGCGTAGAGCGCGGCGACTGCATCAGCTTCATCGCTGTCGCGCCGAACCAGGCATGATACGCCGCCTCTTCGGCAAGGTTGCACTGGAAGGGGTGAGAAGGCGTCGGCTCGGGGTCAAACGCGCTGAGCGGGTTAATCATGCGCTTGAACTCCACCCGGGCAAAGCGCGTCATGTTAGCGTCTACAGTGATACTGGCGTTAAGAATCTGCCCTGTGAGCGGGTTTGCGCGGAACAGCGCCACTGCATACCCGGAAGAAGGCGAGGTCACCCAGCGGATGACGTTGTAGCGCATATCGGCGTGGTCCCAATCGGCGTCATCGGGCATCTGCTTTACCACGATGGCGTCTTTAATACCGATGCGCTCGAACGCTTTATTCCACCACAAGATGCCCTCGCGCACCGCCTCGCGATACTCTACGGGTATAGCGTTGTCCAGCCAGAAAACAATGGGCTCTTTGGGCGGCGAAAGCGGCGCGTTGGGGTCAGCCTTCTCCAGGTGCCAGCGCAGGATGTAGCGAGTGGTCTGGTCGTCCTTGTCTCGCGTGAAGTCCTGAAACTCGGTCACGAAGTAGCCCACGCGCGGGTCTGCCAACCGCGGGCGGTAGCCGTTTTCTGGCAAAAAGAAGAGGTTATAGGTAACATCGAGGGGTAGACTGCGCGGGTCCGCCAGAGGCGCACCGGCGCTCAGCCCCGGTATGGAGAGCGGTGAACCTCCTCCGCCACCACCCGCGCGCGTCAGGTGGTATGCCGTCTGCACCACCAGATTGTTCGGGAAGTTTTTCAGGGCACTGATGACTGTCTTCTCACGGTCGATGCTGTACGCACCTCCGGCTGCCTGCGCCAGCCGTGTAATCTGCGCGATGTCTGAGCGGAACAGGTCGCCGATATTGATTAGCAGGCTCTTGCGCTCCTCGCTGCGCGCCTCGATGCGAAACGCCTCCAGATAGGCATCCGCGAAGGAGCGTTTGACCGCGCGGGCGATGGGCTGACGTTCGTCGGCGCGGAAGCGGATATTCGGCACTACCATCAGAATCTGCTCGTCGCGCTTGACGAACTTGAAGAGGATGTCGTCAATAGGGTTGCCAGCAGCAAGGGAGTAGCCTCCTGTGCCTGTGCTTTGCGTTACCTGCAGCAGCATCAGCCTGTCCAGCTGGTCTTCGCGAACTTCCATGTAGATGGTATCTTTGCCCGCTTCCTTCTTGCGATACAGCGTGAAGAGCCCCTCGATCTTGTCGTAGTCCTTAACCACCTCATCGATGCTCTTTTCCTTTTTCTTCGTGGCTTCAGCGGGCTGGGCAGCCGCGGCAACGCCGCCAACGGGGCTACCTCCTGTACGTTCCGCACGCAGGCTGCCGCTAAAGGTAGGAGCCTGGTCGGATGGGGCGAAGGGAAAGTTCTCCGCTTGCAGGTTCAGAACCACGATATCGCCTGAGGCAACTTCCACCCATACCTCGCCCTGCAAACTCAGGTTCTTCTCCCTACCCGTTTCACGATAGGTGTAGCGTAACTTGGCGGTATCTACGCCTTTCGTCTTTTCCAGAGCGAGCAGCTCGTACTCTGCAGTGGCAGCAGGCGTGCCTCTCGCAGTATCCTCCTTGTATTCGCGGCTCCATTTATCGCCAACACCTACCGGGTTGGGGGAGAAGACTATTTGCGTCGCCTGCATCAGGCGCATCTGCGCTTTGCGCTCGGCTTCAGTGGGTTCCTGCCCACCCTCCCACCGGACGGAGACCAGCGTGCCGTCGGGTTTAGTGACCGTAATTGTGCGCCTTTTGCTGGAATCTGCGGGAGCGGGCATCTTTTGACCGTTCACTGTCATCTCCACCTCTTCATCTACCGACTGTCGCGTAATTTCGCCCGAGGCGGAGACGTCAACAATCTCATCCACAGAAGTTTGCTTGATCAATACATTTATCTTCTGCCCGCCGAACTCACTGCTGAGGTCGGCTTCGAGGCGGTAGGTCATCTTCTGACCCTTTTGCGCCTTGTACTGCAGGGTCACTTTGTCCTGAGCAAAAATCGCTACGTTTACCAGCAGCCAGATAGCGGCAAGGATTGCCAGAGCAAAGGTGCGCTTCATACTTTCTCTCCTTGTGTTCTCCTGTAACGTTACAGTATAGATTATGGCACATTTACGGGGCAAATATGCTCCGGCGCAGATATGGTATAATAGGCTCGGGTGAACAGGAAGATGCCTTTTACTGTCAGTGACTTCGAAGACCTGTTGCGCATTCTGCAGCAATACCCCGAGTGGCGTATGCGCTTGTTAGAGACCCTGCTGGGGGAGGAGTTCCTACGACTGCCGCAGCAGGTACAGGCGATACTTCAGGCGCAGCAGCGAACGGATGAGCAAATCGCCGCCCTCGCCGCCGAGGTTCGTGCGCTAGCGGAGGCGCAACGACGCTCAGAACAGCGCATCGAGGAGTTGGCGGAGGCGCAACGACGCTCGGAACAGCGCATCGAGGAGTTGGCGGAGGCGCAACGCCAGCTCGCGGAGGCGCAACGACGCTCAGAACAGCGCATCGAGGAGTTGGCAGAGGCGCAACGCCAGCTCGCGGAGGCGCAACGACGCTCGGAACAGCGCATCGAGGAGCTGGCGGAGGCGCAACGTCGCACGGACGAGCGGCTGGAACATTTAACCGAAGAGGTTCGTGCGCTGACAGAATCACAACGTCGCCTGGCGGAGACGCAGAGAGAGATGTACGAAGAGTTCGTGCTGTTCCGTAACAGCACGGAACGCCGCCTGGACGAGATTAGCAGGGAGCTCAGGAACCTCGCCAACCGCGTGGGCATGACCCTCGAAGAGGAAGCGGAAGACATGGTCTCGTGGGTGCTGCAACAGAAGGGCTACCGCTTTTCCGAGGGACACCGTTCGGTGGTGTATGATGGGGAGGTAGACATAGTGTTGCTGGGCGTGACCCCGGAAGGCAAGGACATGACTGTGGTTGTTGAGAGCAAGACCCGTTTGGGCAGGAACGCTGTCTTCGCCTGGCGGCAACGGGTACAATCCGAAGGGTTCCGCAGCCAAATGGAGGCTCTGGGCTTTCGCCCTCCATATCTGCCCTACTTCTTCGCGATGCGTCCTGACCCTGCTGCAGTAGAAGCAGCAAGGGAAGTCGGCATCGGACTGGTCACCTCGCGAGGTGAGGTGGTAGAGGGCAAGCTCGTTATCGGTTAGTATACCTTTCCGCCCTCTCCACCTGAATATAGCAGGTGTGGAACGTAGAACCGCCTCCCATGTCCGCCAGCCGGTCGGAGGTGAGAGCGTTTATGCTGCGTCCCCCCGGGCTATCCCGATGCCACCAGATAGATGGCGACCAGGTGAGACCAGGACGCACGTGGTCTGCACTCACTACCGCCTTCAGTAACACCTCGCCCCGCTGGTTGTACGCACGTACCCAGTCGCCTTGCTGGATGCCTCTCGCCTCGGCATCCTGTGGGTGCATCCAGATGCGTGGTTCGCGTTCGCCCTTTTGCATCCGCTCCAGATTGGCGAAAGAGGTGTTCAGGAAATGATGGGCGGCAGGCGACATCAGCTTCAGAGGGTAACGCTGGCGGTCCACATCAGGCTCATTCGCCGGAATATGGGCAGGCAGAGGGTCGTAACCATCCTGGCGCGCCCTTTCGGAGTAGAGCTCTATCTTGCCCGATGGGGTACGGAAGCGCGGCTCGCCATGCAGGTACGGAGCAAACGGGTCGGAAGGGGTCTTCAGCTTGGCGAAGCCGTGCTCTAGCAAGTACTCGTAGGTAATCCCCTGTAGATACGGATGGTCGCTATCCAGCGCTTGTCGGATGATGTCCTCAGCGGTGTCGCGGAAACACTCTTCCTCAAGACCCAACCGCCTTGCCAGATCGGAAAGCACATCCCAGTTCGGTCGGCTCTCGCCCAGCGGCGCAATAGCGGGACGATTCAACTGCACGTACAGATGCCCGTACGCAGTGTGCAGGTCCAGGTGCTCCATCTGCGTGGTGGCAGGCAACACAATGTCCGCCAGGCGAGCAGTGTCGGTCCAGAGCTGTTCATGCACCACGGTAAACAGGTCTTCCCGCAACATGCCCTCTATCACGCGGTTGCTGTTGGGGGCGACGGCTGCAGGATTGGAGTTATACACGTACAGCGCCATGATAGGGGGATTGTCCAGCGTGAGCAACGCCTCACCCAACTGGTTCATGTTCACGGCGCGCGGGTTGCTACGCAGCAGGTCTGGGCGTTTGACCGCCTTCATATTCAGCGGAAAGTGCGCGCTGGTAGAGAGTAGTAGCCCACCTCCTAACTCACGCCATGCTCCGATAATCGCTGGCAAACAGGTAATGGTGCGCACCATCATTCCCCCATTGGTATTGCGGGCGATACCGTATCCCAGACGGATGGCGGATGGACGTTGCGTGGCGTAAGTGACCGCAAGGCGTTCTACCTCCTCTGCCGAAACACCTGTTAGCTGAGCTACTCTGTCAGGCGGGTATTCATTCATCACTCGCTCGCGCAGCGCTTCCCAACCAACGGTGTACTTCCGCAGGAACTCCTCGTCGTGCAGCCCTTCGCGGAAGATGACGTGCATCATGCCCAGGGCAAGGGCGCTGTCCGTTCCGTGTTCAAGGTGAACATGCCAGTCGGCGCACTCGGCGGTACGGGTGCGGAAGGGGTCTATCACGATGAGCGTTGCTCCTTGCTTCTGCGCCTCGCGAAGGATCGCCATCTGGTGCGTGCCGGTGCTAGCAGGGTTCATACCCCACACGATGATGGTCTTCGCATATACCAGACTTTCGGGGTCAATGCCGCCCGACCAGCCCATTGTGTAATCATAACCTGCCTCGGCAGCGGTCGAGCAGATGGTGCGCAACAGGCGTGTAGACCCCAGACGATTCCAGAGCCGTCCATCGCAGGCGGACATGTTCACCACGCCCATTGTGCCCGCATAGGAGTAAGGCAGAATGGCTTCCGCACCGTACTCGTCGATAACCTGCTTCCACCGTGCGATAATAGTATCCAGCGCTTCATCCCACGAGATGCGCTCGAACCTGCAATCGCCTTTCGCTCCCACGCGCTTATAAGGGTAGAGCACGCGGTCAGCGCTATACACACGCTCCTCGTAATGCGCCACTTTGCAGCACAGGTAGCCTCGGGTGACCGGGTGTTGAGCGTTACCGCGTACGCCCACCAGCTGACCATTACGCACCAGCGCAACCATCGCGCAGGTATCCGGACAGTCGTGTGGGCAAACAGCGCTCACTTCGTGAATCTCAGGCATGGGTGTACTCTCCAAATGACCAAGGATTACCCCAGTTGGAAACCTATTGCGCTCAGCGCCCACCACACAACCAGCATGCCCGCAGCGATCTGCAAAATGCCCATGTTCCAGACACGCTCGCGAAAGGTCAACGGGCGATAACCCTGCAACTGGTAGCGGTGGAGTAGCTGTTTACCCGCCTCGATGGCGTTGCGCAGCTGCCTGTCGGACGGGGTACGCGTGGTGAACAGCGCCTGTAGCAGGTTGCCTACCGGTCGCCATACCAGCAGCGTGGTAACAAAGGCGAGAAGCAACGTTACGTCCTGGTAGATACCCGTGTTGAGATTAGCCAGCGTCAAGAAGACCAGAGCGCCTGCAGCCAGGTTAGTGCCGCACCGCGGATGCACACGGGGCATTCGGCGCACGTACTCGAGCTCCAGCGGTTCTCCTCGCTCGATGGCGTGTACTGTCATGTGCTCCGCGGCGTGAACTCCCGCAATGGGGGAAAGACGCACCAACAGCAGAAACAGCGCAATCGGCATCGCACGAAGCGCCGCACCAACCCAATCTTGCCAGTCGAGGAAGGAAGCAGCGGGTGAAAGCAACATGGCGTACAACGGAAAACCTGTACGTTGCTGGATCCACTGGGAACCCGAGTAGACCAGCAGCATCGCGACAAGGTTGAGCGCCATGAGCAATACGCCGGTCAAGAATAGGCCCAAATCGCCAGCGCCCGCCCTTACGCCGCCGCCGGTTAGATACACACCTAAGGGAGTAGCCATCCCACCTACCAGCGGAGGGCGTATAGTATCGCATGTTAGCGCCAGAACATCCGAACGCAGCACGGTTCCCAGATACTCGCCGTCCTGCGACACTACCGGCAGCGAAGAAAGACCATACTGCTGCATCATCTGCAGAGCATGTGTGGTAGGCGTGAAAGGCAGCACGGCGAGTGGTTCTTGCGCCATTGCAGCGCTCACCGGCAGATACTGTTGCCGATACGGATCGTCCTGTTGCAACAGCCGGGCGATGTCCGACTCTGCGACAACGCCGACCAGGCGTCCGTCTTGCACCACAGGCAAGGCGCTGGTACGCGCCGCGCGGATGAGCGCAACCGCTTTCGCTAACGGGTCGTCCGGCGAGAGCACTGGCACACCGGTCATATAGCGTTCTACAGGCAGGCTCCAGAGCATCATGTCCATTAAACCTCACTATAAGCATACCTCGAAACAGACACGTTTTGTTGTACAGGAACCCCCTTCACCAGCGCAAACGTATTGATGTATAGATAAACATCATAATAAGGGGGACAGGATAACGATGGGAAAGGTGCTGGTGTTGTTTGACACCGCTTCTGGTAATACACGCAGGATGGCAGAACAGGTGGCGAAAGGCGCAGAGTCGGTGCCTGGTATCGAGGTGCGCCTGAAAAGCGTAGAGGAAGCTACCGCCGACGACATCCTGTGGTGCGACGGTATCGCTGTCGGTTCGCCGACCAACATGGGGACTATTTCCTGGCGCATGAAACGCTGGTGGGACGAGGTCGCAGGCGGAATCTGGGGTAAGGTAGACGGCAAAATCGGTTGCGCTTTTTCCTCATCCGGTGGATGGGGCGGCGGTGCAGAGCTGACCTGCATGACTCTGTTGACCGTGCTGATGAACTTCGGCTTTCTGGTGTTCGGGGTCACCGATTACGTGGGCAAACAGTTTACCCTGCACTATGGCGCAGTACTGGCAGGTGAACCCCGCTCAGACAATGAGATCGCCTCATGCCAGAGGCTAGGACAAAGGCTGGCGCAGTGGGTGGCGGTGTACGTGGACGGTAACAGTGGGATGCACCCGCTAAGCGGACACACAGGATAAGCACCACCCACTGTTGTCTTCCAGATTACCCCAGTCACAACGGAGCGTATCTCCTACACGTTTGTGGACAGATGTGCTCCGTTGTATCTTTGCGCCCGCAGGTTCCGCGGTGCGTTCAGCTATTGAAAAGATTAGTAAGACTATGTAATAATGAAGGCGTGGCTAAAACCGACCGCTGAGGGTGCAGAGTAGCACTGTCTACCCCCCGGTTAGCGGATTCGAGAATACGTGACCAGAAGCTTCACGCTGCATACATCAAATGCACGCATATTTGCGCTACCTGACGTTGGTACTGCTTATCGGGCAGGGTGTTTATGACCTTGCTCTGGGTGGCTGGCTCTGGCTACCGCAGGCTGTCGCGCTATCTGCGGCGAGTTCTGCTAAGCAGGAGCGCCTGCATGCTCTCTACTGCCACTGTAAACACTGCCAAGACATCGCGAAGTGCTGCTGTGTTCCATCTCCGCAGATGGTTGAGCATACTATCGTCCGTCAGTGCGATGCGGCGGACGAAGGTAAAGTGCCCAACACCTGGAGCTGTCGGATACTCGTTGTCAGCCGTTTAGCAATACCCCTTCTGGTGGAAGATTTGCTCGTATCTCCTGATCGATTACCCCTTCTACTGGTGCCTGAGCAGATCGAACATCCTCCTCGCACGTGGACGTAGCTCCGCACTCAAGCCCGTAGCCTACCAGCGCAGAGCGGCAGATTGTACAGCAGCTGCCGTTGCCTCGCTGACACTCTGGGCGAAGTGCGACTACTGGTTCTCAACTCCACAGGACGAACAAAATACCATACGAACACGAGGAGGATTACGGTAATGCGTTTCCGCGCGTTTACGCTCGTCGAATCGCTCGTCGTGATAGCGATTATCGCTATTCTGGCGGCGATACTGTTCCCTGTCTTCTCGCAGACGCGAGAGAAAGCACGCTCAGCCGCGTGCCTCTCCAACTGCCGACAGATGGGCATCGCTGTACAGATGTACGTGCAAGACTATGATGAGAATATGCCGAGTGTGCGCATGATGTGGCAGGGTTCACCACACCCGCCCGCGCCCAGCTGGCTGGAACAACTGCAACCATACGTGCGCACCCGCCTGCTGCAAAGGTGTCCTTCCGACAACACCAGTACCTGGTCGGACACGCCACCGCGCATGTCCTCCTATGGGTTGAACGCTTACTTCGACCCGTTCCATCCACCGTATGGCAACCCGCCTTATGGTGAAAACTTACAACCCAAACCCATGGCCCTGGCGTTGGTTTACAACCCGGCGCGATGTATCTACATCGCCGAGTTGGCGGAGGTAAACCGCAAGACCGGCAGGTTCATAAAGGGCGATCACTTCATGCCCATGTACTGGGGCAATCCGCCGCGTGTGGTGGATAGCATGATGAACATGGCGCTCTGGGATGACGCCTTGCAAATCCCCACTACGCTGGCTATCACACGTCACTCCGGCGGAGCAAACTACGTGTTTGTGGATGGGCATGCGAAATGGCATCGCTTTGAACAGACCTTCCAGCAGGTACGGGGTCAAAGACCGCACATAGACTGGTACGACCCGATGAGGGTAGACTAGCTTCCAGGGCAGGGGCAGAAACTTATCTCCCTTGCTGTCCCTGCCGCCCCCCCTTTTTTCTGCAGGGTGATTTGAGATGCCCTTGGCAGGAACTTTCCGTGTCTAAACACGTGTATAGAAATATAGACAAGCATCTCAAAGCGGGCGTAATAGTGCGCATGGACGACTCGGAACTGGTGCGGATTGCCAAAGCGATTGCCGATCCTACACGCTTCGCGATCTTGAGGGCAATTGCCTCGCGTGAAGAGATTTCGTGTGGGCAACTGGCGGAGCTATTCCCCATTGCTCAGGCGACTGTTTCCCATCATCTCAACGTGCTGGCGAACGCCGGTCTGGTGGAGATGCGAAAACAAGGGCAGCACCACTATTTCCGTTTACAAAGAGAAACGGTGCAACAGTTCGGCGATAGCTTGCTGCACTCCCTGACAACACACTTTCCAGAGGAACACGGCGTCAACCGCGCGTGAAACCGCGTGAAAATATAAAGGAGGAGGAGAAAGTATGAACACGCGATGGAAGTTTTTCGTTCTGGCAACGGCTGCATTGCTGGTATGGATGTTGCCCGTTGCCGCACAAACCTATCAGATTGATCCGGTGCACACCTCACTGGTATTTCGGGTCAAACACATGAACACCGCTTACGTGTATGGCATGTTCCGCGAGGTCAAAGGAACAGTGATAGTAGATGAGGCAAACCCCGCCCGCAGTTCGATTAACATCGAAGTGAATGCTGACAGCGTTTTCACTGCCAACGAGCAGCGCGACAACCACCTGCGCAGCCCTGACTTTTTTAACACCCGCCAATTCCCCACGATTACTTTTCGCAGCACGGAGGTGCGTCGGGTAAACGCCAACACCGTGCAGGTGCGTGGCAACCTTACCATACGCGGCATCACACGTCCGCTGACTACCAGTGTGACGTTGACAGGTAAGGGCAAGAATCCGCGTGGACAGGACATCATCGGGTTTGAAACCACCTTCACCATCCGTCGCAGCGAGTTCGGCATCCGCTATGGATTGCCCGGGCTGGGCGATGAAGTGCGCGTTACCCTCAGCGTAGAAGCAGGGCGGTAGCAGGAGGCACTGGATGGACTTTCTCGCACAACAGCTCCTTTGGGGAGCTGTACTCCCCGCTTCTATCACGTTGACTGTTCTGGTAGCGAGCTGGCGTGCGTGGCGGCGGGACGGAGTGTCTACACATTGGGGCACTCCGCTCGCCCTGTCGCTTGGTTATCTGTTTGCACACTGGCGCATCGTAGGTCTGCCGTTGCGTTTCCCCCCAGTGGACTCGAACGAATGGTTGTTCGCAGTAGCGATTGCTCTTGGTTTCTGGGGAGTTATCGAGCACTTCGCCTGCCGGCAAAGTTTGCTTGGGGAAGCCGGGCGCGCCGTGCTGGCGGTAACTATCTCCTGGCTGGTGCTACGCCCACTAATGGGCACCCTCTGGCAGGGGATGTCGGCTTACATCTGGTGGTTACTGCTTGCGCTGGGCTGGTGGCTGTGGTGGAGTTTGCAAGCACGCATCGCCAGCAGTATACCCGGCTTGCCGGCGCCGCTGGTGCTGTCGATGGTGGCAGGTGGAGGAGGGTTTGTGCTGTTGTGGTCCAACAGTTCCTCGCTGTCCCAGTTAAGCGGAGCAGTCGCGGCAGTAGCAGGGGCAACTGTTCCCCTCGTACTCTGGCGACGAGAGGGAAATATCGGTGCGGGCGGTGTCGCTTTCATTGCCGGCTTGCTGGGGTTTATCTGGGTAAACGCAATCGCCTTTGTGCCCGTTCCTGTGTGGCGCATCGCCATGCTGGCAGTAGCTTCCCTCACCCCTTGCGTGGCGCTACTTCCCGCTCTGAAACAAAAACCCGGGTGGAACATCGTTGTAATGTGTGCTATTGCCACCGCAATCCTGCTTTCCGCAGTCATGGTCCCCACCTACCGTGCTTATGTTGCCTCAGCGGGAGCGTACGGATATTAACCTGTGGAGGACAAACCTTCCGCCATGATGAAAAAAAGTGGATGGCTCAGCATGATCCCCATTTTGCATACCAGGGGACGTGTCCGTGAGGTGAACTATGCGCCATCTGACCTGGGTATTTATTGTAATGTCACTCCCGGCAGCCGTTTTAGCCTCGCCGGCAGTTGGAGTGCTGCAGTGGAACAACCAGCAAGCGGAAATCCTGCGCGAGGCGGTCCTTCGGGTTGACCCCAGAGCACAGGTGATCTCAGTATCGATAGACGACTTCGCCAGTGGACGCTTCCCGCGGCAGATGTCGCTTCTGGTCGTGCCGGATGCACATCGCTTACCTGCGGTGGTGGCAGAGCCGTTGCAAGGGTGGGTACGCTCGCGCAAAGCGGTACTCTTTGTCAGTGATGAGCCTCCGCTGCGCACCTGGCTCTACCGCGCAGGTGAACGGTGGGTCGAACGGCAGGAGGCGTTGCACGCGCTGGCATCGTGGCGCCCCCTGTGGCAGGCGCATCCCGCCCCTGAGCAATGGCGACGCAGCACCTACGGGGAGCTGGATACCTCCTGGTCGCTGGTGGACACGCCGTATGGTAAAGGCTACCGCCTCTGGGTGTCCAAGCTGGTCGGCTGGTGCACGTACGACCTGCGGGTAGAACAGCCTTTCCGCAACGGCGAGACGCTGATGCGCTTCTGGGCAAAGGGCGATAAGAACACGCGCGCCCTTTCCATCGAATGGCGCGAACGCGATGGCTCGCGCTGGGTGGCGACTGTGCCCCTTTCGGAGGAGTGGAAGCAGTATGCGCT
>JANWYZ010000069.1 GCA_025054895.1 bacterium
CGATGCGCCTGCCTGAGCAAAACTCTGCACCGTGCGCACCACGTTGTGCAAATCTCCGTGACCAGTATCGCCGTCGGCTATCAGCGGCACGCTCAACCGCGCGCTCATACGGCGGATAGCATCCGCCATTTCGCTGAGTGTGAGGAAATTGAGGTCGGGCAGTCCCAGCAGGCTGGCGGACGTACCGAAACCGCCGATGAACACGCTCTCAAAACCTGCCTGCTCGATAAGCATGGCGGTCAGTACGTCATGAGCACCCAATGAACGGACAATGCCCTGTTGTTCCAGAAGCTGTCTCAGACGCTGATTTTTAGTCATTCTATCCTCCTGGCTACCGCGCGGGCAGGCGCGCCGTCGCCACCTTCTATCCGGAGAGGCAGGCAAATAAAACGCACCCAGCCCGGCTCCAGCGCGCGCAGATTCAACCCTTCCACCACGATAACCCCGGCGCCCAGCAGAGTGCGGTGCGCTAGTGGCTGCGGTGCCCGGAACTGCTCGATAGAGAGGTAGTCTATCCCAACCAGCCGGATACCTTTTTGCACAATCCATTCCGCCGCCTCTGGAGCAAGATACACAAAGTCAGGCTGAAAACCGGTTTTGTCCCATACGCCGAAAGAGTTGTCGGTCTGGATGAGCAGGCGTTCAGTACCTTCGGGTACATCTGCCGCCGCGAGTGAATCAGCAGTTACCGCAGGCGCGCTGCGTACGCTTACTACATACGCTTTGCCAATGAGCAGGTCTAGCGGAAGTTCATCCACCCGGATGCCATCCTCCACAAAGTGCCAGGGCGGGTCTACGTGTGTACCAGCGTGCGTGCCCAGCTGCAACGCAGAAAGGTTACACACTTTGCCATGTGCGATGCGCAGTAAAGGCTTCATCTCGAAGGGGATGTCGCCCGGGTAGGTATGCATCCCGGTTTTCAGCGGTACGCTGAGGTCTATCCATTCCATAGGCGTTTTCCTCCGAAGGCTAAGTTCATTCGGTGTCAGAACAGGCTCCAGCGTTTGCCATCGCTTCCTGCACCCTCTGTTCTACAGCAATCGGTATACCCCGCTCATCCACCACCTTCACACTGCCTTGTATCAAGCGCGTTTGCCGGCGCACCGCGTGGACAAACTCCTCTCGTCCTTCCCACAGGTATGGCACGGGCAGAAATCCTGCCCGGAAAATCCGGTACAGCCCCTCTGCGCTGTATGGGTGAGGAATACTCTGCTCTATAGCCTTCAGCACGGTACGCGCGTCGCGCAACAGTTCTTCCGTACGCGCCCGTACCTCGGGATGCCGAGCCATATCCTCCACCTCGTCTTTTGCCCGCAGTCGTCGGTATTCCTGCAGAGCAGCAAGAGTAATCTGGATGCTCTCGTTAATCACTGGTGGGTCTGCCAGGTGCGAGGCTTCAGAGTAGCTCACCACGTGAATGAGGGGCGGACTGTTCGGGTTGTGCGGTTCGATATCGTCCATCAAGGCGGTAACCGCGGCAAGTTGCACCTTCGCCCGTTCTAAATTCGGCGAGAAGTAGTCCAATCCTGCACGGGGCTGCAGCACAACACGAAATCGTTCATCTTCCAGCTCGCGTACAAGAACCAGCAGCGCCCGCGATTTAGCCAGGTCCTGGACGCCCCACGTGGATTTAGGCGTGTTCAGCATATTTTGCAGGATGAGCGTGCGCACGCCTAAATACTTGGCAGTACGCGCCGCCAGCACCGAAGAGACCACGTAGCTCACATCATCCGCGCCACGAAAGGCAAAGTGGTGCGGTATGTTCGGTTCAAAAGGCTTGCCCGTTTCAGCGATGAAGCGCAACGTCTCGATGTGCTGCTCCAGATTCTGCCTCACCGGGTACGGTCCACGTCCATCTATCTGACAGAACCACCAGAAAGACAGTGCATGCCACGCGATATGTATGGTTTCTTCGTACATTCGCGCCAGCTGGGGGATGTTCTTCGTTCCTGCATAGGTGCGCACGAGCATCGGACGCGCCTCCCGCCACACCATGCGGAACTCCTCCGGCGAGTTGATAGGCACACCGCCTCCGTTGGGCAAACCTGTCCAGTGCTCGCCAAAGTGCGACTGGCTCAGCTGCGACGTACCGATGGAAAGCACATCCAGAAAACCGGCGCGTGCCAGATCGCGCGTCCAGTGCAGAAAGAGGCGCACCGCCGCCTCACGGTCGGGCAAGTAGGGCCCCACGTGCGCTCGCGTTAGCGGTAGCTGACCCATCTGTTGTGCGTACCGGATGCGCGCCAGAACCGTGTCCTGTGCCGTGCCGAACTCTGGGTAACCGCCGTGGTCGGGAGGTGGTATCCGCAGGTGCTTACCGCTATCCACCAGCTCCTGCCCGAAGCGCAAGCGGAACTCATCGTAGTCGGCCTCTGCACTCATTGCTGAGGGAATATGTGACCGAGGCACGCCCAGTTTGCGCAGGGTTTCAGCGGGCGTCTCGTCTCCGTCAAAGGTTTCCACCAGATCGCCGTGTTCTTGCAACACTCGCTCGCACGCCTCAGGCAGCCCTGCGAAGTAGATACCGCGCAATGGCCCGCCCTGTTCCGCCAACATCCGTCGGCTGCGCAACTGGTACACCAGCCTGTCAAAGCGCTCTGCACCCTCCACCGGGTCTAAACGGTAACTGAAGCCCAGCCGGGTAATACCGTGTCGTCGAATCCAGCGGTGTACTATCTCCACGTTGTCCAGATGCGACGGCTGGTTGGCGGCGGCGCACACGTGCGCATCAGCAATGACCACTGTGTAGCCACAATCTTGCAGCAGTTGCCCAACCGAGCTGATACCGAGTGTATGCGCGTCCACAGCAGGATGAATCAGCCCAAAGACCTCGTCGCGCCGGAGTGGGTGCGCCACTGTACTTCACCTCGATTCTGCTGGGATACCTTCTAAAATACGCAGACGAATATCGCGCAAGCTCAGTCCTGCAAGACCCATTCTCTCCACCGTGCGCCCAGTTTGCCAGTAATCGCAGCCGTGCATGAGGTTTGCCAGGTGGACGATGGCGCGGATAGTGGGGCAAGGCACACCCAGCATCTCGCCCAACGAGGCGATGGGTACCAGGCTCATGGGTACGTCCTCAGCGATGTAACGATGATTCACAACTGGCGGAGCCTTAATGCCGTAATAGCCCTGGTTGGCACGGATAGCGTCGAATAGCGTCTTACCCGATGCGCCATAGGCGATGTACAGCCACTCACGGGCGGTCATACATCCGAAGCCCATCGCTGCCGCCACCGCTACACGCTCTGCGTCGATCGCTTCCAGCACCTGAGCGATTGAAGGAGTGATGCCGTCGATGTAGTATTCGAAGTCGCCATGTGTACTTTCGATGCGTGCAGCGTTGAGCACGGTGACTGCTGGATGGAAAATGGCGCCAATGTTGTCCATGCTGGTCTTCATCACGTTGTCGCCGGGCACAAACTCCGCATAAGCGGCGCGCAGCGCCCGAATCACCTCAGGGGTGCGGTAGGCGGGTATCGCAGCAACGGGCACACTGTTCTTGATGCCGAAAATCTGCACCTGTCCGGGGTTCAGCGCACGGCTGGCGTAGAGCAGGGTCTGCGCTTCTGAGACAATCACATCCGCTGTTACGCCATGCTTCTGCAGGATATGCAACACCTCCAGAGCACCACCCGTGCGCCCCGGATTCAGCACAATGACATGTCCATCGCGCAAGTGAGGTACCAGCCGCTGAGCCACTTCGGCATGCCCCGTAGCAGGAACAACCACCATCAGCACTCTGGCATCGTGTATGGCCTCTTCGATATCGGTGGTCACCACCGGAATCTGCACTTGTCCTTGCGGCAGGTCGGGTCTGTCCGGACTGGCAATCAAATGGATGAAACCCGAACGCTGAATCGGCAGGAGCCTTTCCGCAGTTCTGTTCCAGAGATGAACACGCACGCCTTTGAGCGCAAGGTGCGCTGCCATAGCCAAACCGCCATTACCAGCGCCGAGTACACAAAAGGAGATATTTGCGGCATCATGAGGGGGTTGAGGTATCATCTGACACACCTCCTGTTGGATGACCTGCGCAAGCCCTTTTCTGATTAGACTACAGGGCTTATTATATCACAGAGGAGCGGTAGCAGAGTTTCCGCAGGCAGTGGAGATGGATTTTGCAACCTAGCGCACGAACATATATCTCGCCCGAAAACCAGCCCATTGACGAGAATGTACAGGCGTTTTATGATAATGCAGAAGCGGTACCTGCAAAAACCATCTTGTGCAAGGAGGTAGGGAGTTGAACGCACACGGTTCGTCTGGAACGTACCATCGCGAGAAGCTGTTCATCGCCAGCTGTATTGCGCTGGTGACAACAGCGATGGCTTTCTCCATCCGTGCGGATATCCTGAAGGAGCTGGGGGTTACCTTCGACATCACCCATGAACAACAGGGCTTTGTCAATCTGATGGGCATCTGGGGGTTCCCCATCGCCATCCTGATTGTGGGACCCCTGTGTAACGTTATCGGTATGGGCAGGTTACTAAGGCTCGCCTGCCTCGGACACATTCTGGGGATTGTACTCACCATCGTGTCGCCGCAGTTCGGGTTCCCCATGTTGCTGGCGTCCACCTTACTGGTTGGGCTCGCAAACGGTACAGTGGAGGCAGTAATCAATCCGCTTGCCGCCACAATGTATCCAGAAGACAAGACGCACAAACTCAATGTGCTCCATGCATGGTGGCCTGGCGGACTGGTTATTGGGGGATTGGTCACCGCCGGGCTGGCGGAGCTGTTCCAGGTAAACTGGCAGGTGCGCTACGGCATGATTATCATCCCTGCGATTATCTACGGGGCGATGATCTGGACGGAGAAGTTCCCGCCCACTGAGCGCGCTGCCTCGGGCGTCTCCACCGCCGAGATGTTTAAGGAGATCCTGCGTCCGGGTGTGTTGTTGCTGATGCTGTGCATGTGTATGACCGCCATCACCGAGTTGGGACCGGACCAGTGGGTCGGCTCGGTGTTAACCGACACGGTGGGCATTCGCGGCATTCTGTTCCTGGTGTATACGGCAGGCTTGATGTTTGTGCTTCGACTGTTTGCCGGTCCGCTTGCCAGAGTATTCACGCCCGTGGGGTTGCTGGCGATTTGCGCAGCGCTATCAGCGATCGGTTTGTACTGGCTAAGCCACGCTTTCACCGCAGGGGTCGCCTTCGCCGCCGCGACTGTGTTCGGAATTGGCAAAACCTACTTCTGGCCCACCATGCTGGGTATCACCTCGGAGCGGTATCCGCGCGGAGGCGAGTTCCTGCTGGCGGTGATGGGCGCAACGGGAATGATTGCCGCTGGCATTGCCGGTCCGGTAATGGGACGAATCTACGACCACCACACTATCCAGCACCTGACCCCAGAGATTCGTCAGATAGTGGTGGTGGACAGCAAGTTCAGCCCAGAGAAGGCGAAAGAGGTGGAGGACAAGGCGCAACAGGGCGACCCAACTGCTGTAGAACAGGCAAAAGCGATCAAAGAGGCTCTACGTCAGGGCGCAGCGATGGCTATCCGCTACGTGGCTATCCTGCCCGTGATTCTGGTGGTGCTGTTTGGTTTGCAGTTCCTGTATTACAGGTCGATAGGCGGCTATCGAGCCATCCGGTTGGAAGGCAGCGGTGAAGGCGGAGGCGGTAGCGGGCATTAGGTGACTGTAGTTGCAGGGCGAGGCGCACGCCTCGCCCTTTTTGAATCCATTTTTCGCTGTTTTGTGTTATGATATACTGGTGTATCGCGCAGGATGGAGGACGCAACGAGTTCGCATGGCGATTTGGAAAAAGTTTCTAGGACGTTTTTCACGGGATATGGGCATCGACCTCGGCACGGCAAACACTCTGGTGCACGTGCGAGGCAAGGGTATTCTCCTCCGTGAACCTTCGGTAGTGGCTATAGAAAAAGATACCAAAAGGGTTCTGGCGGTCGGTGAAGAGGCGAAACGGATGCTGGGACGCACTCCAGGCAACATCGTAGCGATTCGCCCACTCAAAGACGGGGTAATCGCCGACTTCGACCAGACCGAGAAGATGCTCCGCTACTTTATCCAGAAAGTGCATCGGCGTTCGTGGGCGGCGCCGACAGTAGTAGTGGGTATACCCAGCGGCGTGACCGAAGTGGAACGGCGTGCGGTGATGGACGCCTGCAAAAAGGCGGGAGCGAAAGAGTCCTATCTGATTGAGGAACCGATGGCGGCGGCGATTGGTGCAGGCTTGCCTGTAGGAGACGCTACCGGTTCGATGATCGTAGACATCGGAGGAGGCACCACCGAGGTTGCGGTTATCTCGCTTTCGGGCATCGTGGCGAGCCGTTCCATCCGCATCGCAGGAGACGAAATCGACGAAGCCATCGCCGCCTACGTACGCCGCACCTACAACCTGTACATCGGCGACCGTACCGCCGAGGAGGCAAAAATCCACATTGGCTCCGCGTATCCATTGGAAGAGGAGACGACGATGGAGGTGCGTGGACGCGACCTGATTACTGGACTACCGCGCAGTGCGGTCGTCTCCTCTGAAGAGATACGGCACGCCATTCAGGACCCGGTCAACGCTATTGTGGAGGCGGTGAAGCTGACGTTAGAGATGACCCCACCGGAGCTCGCCGCAGACATTATCAATCGGGGCATCACGCTGGCAGGTGGGGGCGCGCTGCTACGCGGTTTGGACTGCCTTATCTCAAAGGAGACCGGTATGCCTGTACACGTGGCGCCCGATCCACTCAGCTGTGTGGTAATAGGTACCGGCAGGGTGCTGGAGGAGATTGAGACCAACCCCAGCCTGCGCAAGGTGCTCATCGGTACGAATCGCTCTTACTCATCGTGAGCGTGACGCTCTATGCGCAATCTCTGGCGCGACAATCGGTTGTGGGCAGTGGCGCTCCTCGCTGTTGCTGCGCTGCTGGTGGGCGTCCAGCACAACCGCGCGATACAACGCGGAGCGGCTAACCCGTTCGCCGAGGCGGTAATGGCGCTTGTCGCGCCGGTGCAGTCCGCTCTGCGCTCCACCGGTAATTTCCTCTCGGATTTCGGCTACGGTGTGCTCCATGGGCGGCGTTTGCGCGAAGAGAACGAACGGCTTCGCCAGCAGATAGATGCGTTGCGCTCCATACAGGCGGCTCAGGAAGAGCTGCGGCAGGAGAACGAACGCCTGCGTCGGCTGTTACAGTTTGCTCAGATGAAAAGGATGCGCCCTCTCACGGCGCGGGTGCTGGCGATTCAGCCTTCCGCTTATTTTCATACGCTCATCGTGAACTGTGGACAGTCCGAGGGAGTACGCCCGCGCATGGTGGCAATGACAGACAAGGGGCTGGTGGGGCTGGTGTACCTGGTTACGCGCCATACTGCACACATCCTGTTAATCACCGACCCCAACGCCAGCGTGGGCGCGCGGGTACAACGCGCCGAGTCGCGGGCGGTTGGAGTCTGCCGAGGACGAGGAGAAGACTACCTGGTGCTTACCTTCCTTTCCAAAGACGCCGATGTGCGGCCGGGCGATGTGGTGGTGACCTCGGGTCTGGGAGGAGTATATCCTGCAGGCATCCCTGTTGGTGTGGTTGAACAGGTAATGGAACAGAGGCAGGCAGGAATGCGCGAGGCGCGGATAAAGCCGTTTGTGGATGTGATGCGGGTAGAAGAGGTTTTACTCGTCCGCGCGGAGCCAACGCCCCAATGAAGATACCCGCCTGGCTGAAATTGGTGCTGCTGCTGCTGTTCGCTACCGCTGCGCAGGCAGTCTTTGCGCACCGTCTGCGCCTCCACGGGGTACAGCCTGATTTCAATAAGGTGGTGCTTATCTGTATCGCCGTGAATACATCGGTAATTGTCGCGACGGCGTACGGTTTTCTGGCAGGATGGCTGATGGGCAGTGTGGTAGGAGCGTCAGTAGGCAGCTACCTCGTGAGCCGCATGACACTGGGATTGTCGCTGGGACTACTGGAGTTGCGGGTATTTCGCCATAATCCTGTTGTATTGATTTTCTCTGCGCTAACAGGCAGCATGTTGTGTGAAGCGGTATTCTTCCTGTTCTCACCGCAGCAGGATGTTGGGAGATGGGTATACCTGGCGATGGGCGAGAGCCTTTACAACCTGGTGTTCATTGTGCCAGTCTCTGCGTGGGTGAGGCGTATCCTGCCGCCCAGCCCGGGGCTAAGTTATACATCTTAGAGGCAATCTCGACAAGGGAGGGAACACCATGACCACAACGCGAAACAAGGGACGCAATGGGGCGAACCCTTATCAGATGGCGCTGGAGCAGCTGGCGATTGTGGCAGAACTGCTAAACCTGGACCCGAATATCCATGAGTTCCTCAAGTACCCCGAGCGCGAATTGACCGTACACTTTCCGGTACAGATGGACGACGGCTCGGTGCGTATCTTCACAGGCTACCGCGTGCAACACAACCGAGCGCGAGGTCCCTCAAAAGGCGGCATCCGTTACCACCCCCATGCCGACCTGGACGAGGTACGTGCGCTGGCGATGTGGATGACGTGGAAGTGTGCGGTAGTGAACATCCCGTATGGTGGGGCGAAAGGGGGCGTCATGTGCGACCCCAAGAGGCTGTCTTTCAAGGAATTGGAGCGACTGACTCGACGCTACGCCACCGAAATCAGCGTCATTATCGGTCCTGAAAGCGACATCCCCGCGCCGGATGTGGGCACAGACCCTCAGGTGATGGCGTGGATTATGGATACCTACAGTATGCACAAGGGGTATACTGTCCCTGCAGTGGTGACGGGCAAACCGATACCGATAGGGGGGTCGGAGGGGCGTATCGAAGCCACAGGGCGCGGATTGGTCATGATAGCCAATCGCTGTGCGCAGATGTTGAGCATTCCCCTGCAGGGAGCGCGCGTGGTGATTCAGGGGTTCGGCAATGTGGGAAGTTCCGCGGCGAAGTTCTTCCACGAGGCGGGCGCAAAGGTAGTCGCTGTCAGCGATGCGGTGAACGCCGTGTACAACCCCAAGGGGCTGAATGTTCCTGTTCTACTGCAGAACTGCGTCCGACGCGAGGGCACACTGCCTCACTACGCTGAGGGGGATGTGATTAGCAATGCGGAGATGCTGGAGTTGCCCTGCGAGTTTCTGGTGCCAGCAGCGCTGGGTAACCAGATTACCAGCGGAAACGCCGAACGTATCAAAGCGCGAGTGATTATCGAGGGAGCGAACGGACCTACCACGCCCGAAGCCGACCGTATCCTGAGCGACGCGGGCGTCTTCCTTGTGCCTGACATTCTGGCGAACGCGGGCGGCGTCATCGTCTCGTATTTCGAGTGGGTGCAGGACCTGCAAAGCTTCTTCTGGAGCGAGGATGAGGTGAACCAGCGCCTCGAGCGCATCCTGATTGACGCATTCGACGAGGTGGTGCGCACGGCGAAGACGCGCAAGGTGGACATGCGTACCGCCGCCTACATCATCGGCGTAGGCAGGGTCGCCGACGCCATCATCACACGGGGAATCTATCCGTAGTGACTAGCGTATCTAACAGCAAGGAGGTGTTATACGTTGATACACAAACTGATCATCATCGGTTCGGGACCAGCGGGATACACCGCCGCCATCTACGCCGCGCGAGCGAACTTGCAGCCGTTGCTGTTCGCGGGGCTGCAGCCAGGTGGTCAGCTTACCATCACCACTGATGTAGAGAACTATCCGGGCTTCCCGCAGGGCGTTCTGGGACCCGAGCTGATGGAGCTATTCCGCCAGCAAGCGGAGCGTTTTGGTACGCAAGTGGTCTATGACGCCATCACTCGGGTGGACTTCTCCGGTAGACCGTTCAAGGTGTGGGACAGCCCAGAGAACCTGTACGAGGCGCACGCCGTGATTATCGCCACAGGCGCGAGCGCCAAATGGCTGGGCTTGGAGGCGGAGCAGAAACTGCAGGGTAGGGGCGTCTCTGCCTGTGCTACTTGCGACGGCTTCTTCTTCCGGGGTAAAGAAGTGATTGTGGTAGGGGGCGGCGATACCGCAATGGAAGAGGCGTTGTTCCTCACCAAGTTTGCTACGAGGGTGTACGTGGTGCATCGTCGCGACCAGTTGCGCGCCAGCAAGATTATGCAGCAGCGTGCTTTTGACAACCCAAAGATTGAGTTCATCTGGAACACGGTGGTGGAAGACATTTACGATGTGAACGCCGGCAAGGTAACGGGCGTGCGCCTGCGCAATGTGAAGACGGGCGAGATGTGGGACAAGCCGATAGACGGCGTGTTCATGGCGATTGGACACAAGCCCAACACCGACATCTTCGTTGGGCAGATAGAGATGGACGAGCAGGGCTATATCCTCCTGCGTAAAGGCACTTATACCAGTGTGGAGGGCGTGTTCGCCGCGGGCGATGTGGCAGACCACGTGTACCGCCAGGCAGTTACGGCGGCGGGTTCGGGGTGTATGGCAGCGATCGACGCTGAACGCTGGCTTGCCTCGCAGGGCATGTAGAACCTTCAACTTACCGTAGCACGGGCATCTTGCCTGTACCTCCACGCGCAGGATGCGCGTGCTACAGAATGACACTTTGCCCGTATCTCCGCGCGCAGGATGTGCGTACTACAGGATGGCATGTTTCGCCTGAGCTGCGATAGTGTGTAACATAGTGAATCCCGAGCAATTTTTTTCAACTTGCCCCCAAAACCGCTTGACAAGATTTCACAGATTATTTATAATAGATGCGTAAACGCTTACACAACGATAAGTGCAATTATGACCATTGAGGAATTCGCACGTAAAATCGGTGTGTCCAGTGCGACCGTCTCCCGGGCGATTCACGGCAGAGGGCGCATTAGCCCTCAGACGCGCCAGATGGTGCTGCAGCGTATGGAGGAACTCGGTTTTACCCCAAACCTGCACGCGCAGAACCTCGCCCGCCAACGCAGTCGCACCATTGGACTGGAATATCTTGGGCGAACCGAAGTGTTGTCGGACCTGTTCCTGATTGCACTGGCAAGAGGTATTCAGCATGTGCTGTCTGAACACGGCTACACGCTGTTGCTGAATCCTGTTGGAGTGGGCGATGAACGCGCGAGCCTGTTACGCCGCTGGGCGCGGTCGAGGGCGGTGGACGGCGCGATCGTGGTGGGCGATCCCGATGTCCCTCTGGACTGGCTGCGCAAGCTCACCGCGCAGAAGACCTTTTGTGTGGTGATTGTACATCACCCGCCGCCCCCTGTGCCGGGCGCAGGTTGCGTGACGCTTGACCTGTCACAAGGGGTAGCGCAGGCGGCAGAGCTGTTCTGCTCGATGGGACACTGCCGGATAGGATACGTTGGCAGTATCGAACCCGACCCGGTGCTGCCTATGCTGCGGGAGGGGGTGGAGTGTCGGGGCGGTTGTATCCCGCCAGAACTGGTGATATACGCCGGACGCACACCTGACGACGGTGCGAAGGCTGCGTATGCACTGGTTTCCGGAGACTTGCGTCCCACAGCGATTTTCGTCCGCACCGACGTGCTGGCTATCGGCGCAATGCAGGCGATACGCGAGGCGGGGTTATGCATCCCGAAGGACATCTCGGTGGTAGCGCACGACGACGTGCCGTTCGCCCAATTCACTGACCCGCCCCTGACAACGGTACGGGTGGATTATGAGCAACTGGGCAAATCGGCGGTAGAGATGTTGCTGGCGATGCTCGAGCGAAGAGAACCCGTCGACCTACATCGGACGGTGCACACTTCGCTGGTGCAGCGCGCTACAGTCGCGCCGCCTTTGCATCATAAAACCATATCGCTTACAGGAGGTGTCTAAACGCCATGCGCAAGTCAACTGGTTTCACCCTCATTGAGTTGCTCGTCGTGATCGCGATTATCGCGATACTGGCGGCAATCCTGTTCCCTGTGTTCGCGCAAGCACGGGAGCGCGCCCGCGCAGCAAGCTGTCTGTCCAACATGAAGCAGTACGGGCTGGCTATCCTGATGTACAACCAGGACTACGACGAACGCTACGCGGGTCCGTTCATTCCCTACACCAGCGAGCCCTGGCCCTGGCCATGCGAGGCTATCGTCTGGTTCCCTGACCTGCTGAACCCTTACGTGAAGAACAAGCAGCTGAAGATATGTCCTTCTGGCAGGGAGTGGACAGACCTCGCGGCGCCCCCTACGATGGACCAGCCAGGCACCTGCTCGAAGTTCGGCGACGGCTCAGGAACTGGCAGGTACTACTTCAGCTACAAGTGGAATAGCATCTGGGCTTGGCCCTGCACCGACCCCAACCCCAACTGGAGCTGGACGAAGTCGGGCTTCAAACATTACATTGCCGAAGCTGCTGTGGAGGAACCTGCTAATACTATCCTGCTGCTGGATGGCACGTGGCCAGAGACCTGGGCGGATTGCGATGCTGACCCGATATGGAAGCATCAGGACGTGTGGTGGGGACCTCCAGCCATCGCATACCGCCACTTTGACGGCTTCAACTCCACCCACGGCGACGGGCACGCCAAATACTATCGGAAGGCGTCCACCCGGTGGGGACAGTGGACGGTTCAGGCGGGAGATTAGAGATGGCGTCTCCATTTAAGCGTGAAGTATCGCCGGTGGTTGCAGTAGTGGTCATCGTGCTGGCTGTGGCACTGGTGCTAGGAGCTTACTGGTTCCTTTCGGGAGGAACAGGCGTCCCCACCAGCGACCAGCCTGCCCGACCGCTACAGCCACCGCCTAACTTCACGATGCCTGGCGGCGCAGGCGCAGGGGTACCACCCGCTCCACGCTGAATCTTTCTGGAGGGCGAGGCTCCCGCCGAGCCGTTGGGTTCCAATGGTCGCGACG